>CADAGC010000068.1 GCA_902787365.1 uncultured Ruminococcus sp.
GGTTATAACGCTCTCATCTCTTACAAATACGCCCCTTGCGGTGATATTGTCGTTATAGGTATAAAGCTCTGCCTCAACGGTATCACGCTTTTCGTTAAAGTGATAATACACCTGATAAGTGACCATAACAAGAACAAATAATGACAAAAGAACAGTCATTACCTTTATCGTTGCCGATGATCTCATATTTTATCCTTCTTTTTATTCCTGATTGTTTTCAGCGTTTTCAAGCAGATTGATGGCCGATGTGGGAACTATCGTGGAGATTGCGTGCTTGTAGACAAGGTTCTGCTTGCCGTCAACATCAAGTATAACAACATAGCTGTCAAAGCCCTTGACTGTTCCTCTGAACTGGTAGCCGTTTACCAGTATCATAGTCACGCTCATTCTTTCCTTTCTTGCCTGGTTTAAAAATACGTCCTGAAGATTGATGTTCTTATTCATTACATATCATCCTTTCTCTTTATTTCTTTAGTCGTTATTTACACAATAAAAAAATACCAACTTATATTATATCACAAAAATATCGTTTTGGCTACAGCTTTTTGAACATTTCTTAAAAAATTTTCAAATTCTTCGTACTGTGAGGGGTCAAACCAGTTGATTCCCTCCATTCTGCGAAACCATGTAAGCTGTCTTTTGGCGTAATGCCGTGTTTCTTGCTTGATAAGGTCGACACACTCATCAAGGGGCTTTACCCCCTTAAAATACGGTATAAGCTCTTTATAGCCTATAGCCTGGCAGGCAGTTTCAAGGCCGCCTTTGTCGTAGACTTCTCTGCATTCCTCCACAAGCCCGTCAGCAAGCATTATGTCAACACGCCTGTTTATCCTGTCATAGAGCACGGCTCTGTCGTTATATGTAAGGCCTATTATACAGCTTTTATAGTCGCTTTCCTCGGTAATGCTCTCTCGCCTTAGCTGCGAGAGGGTCTTGCCTGTGAGCATATATGCTTCTATTCCACGCACAACACGTGGGGCGTTGTTTTCATGAACGCTCTGTGCTGTTTCGGGGTCGATCTCATTAAGCCTTTGCCAGAAAGCGTGTGCGCCCTGCTCTTTATATTCCGCTTCAAGCTTTGCACGAAGCTCGGGGTCAGACTTTATCTCCTCAAACCTTACATTATTAAGCAAAGACGAAATATAAAGCCCCGTGCCGCCGCAGATTATCGGCTGTTTGCCTCTCTGATAGATATCTTCTATACATTTTCTTGCAAGGGGCAGATAGTCAGCCACGCTGAATTTCACATCAGGCTCTAAAAAATCTATAAGATGATGCGGAACGCCCTGCATTTCTTCGGGAGTGGGCTTCGCCGTGGCTATCGACATACCTTTATATATCTGCATCGAGTCGGCAGATATCACCTCGCCGTTATAGGCTTTGGCAAGCTCTATACTAAGCGCCGTCTTGCCCGATGCCGTAGGGCCGCAGACCACTATCAGCGGTATTTTCTCATTACTTATCATACTATCCTTCTGAATTGCTTTTCTATGTCACGTTTTGAGAGCTTTATCATAACAGGCCGCCCGTGGGGGCAGTATCTTATATCGCTGTTGCCATATACGGCATTTACAAGCGACTGAAGCTCTAAAATATCGTTGTCGTCATTTGCCTTGACTGCCGCCTTGCAGGCCATTGAGTGGAACATCTCGTCAAATATCTCCAGCTTGGGGTCTGCCTTGCAGTCGATAAAGTTCCTCGCAAGCTCGGGTATCATATCCGCAGGGTTCATATCTCCAAGAATCATAGGCATTCCCTTGACAGCTACCGTAGGTGCAACATCACACTCTATCTCAAAGCCCAGCGAGCGTATCTTCTCGGTGTTCTCGGCTATAGCGTCATACTCATCATACGAGAGCAGCACCATAATCGGCTCTAAGAAAAGCTGCGGCTCCAGCTCGTCCGCCTTGTGGCGTATCTTTTCAAACAGCACACGCTCGTGGGCGGCGTGCTTGTCTATCATATACATATCATCGCCCGCCTGAATGATGATATAAGTCTTGAACACCTCGCCTATGATAACAGGCTTTATCTCCTCAGGCGTGTCCTCGGGAACTATCTCTACTTCCTTTTTCTCAAAAGACTGCTTGCTGATAAACTGATATTCCTTCTCATCATCAAAGACAGGCTCCTGTATTTCAAGCTCGGTCTCCTGCCTTATTTCCTGCGGCGGCGGTGCAGGCTCTTCGCTCTTTTTATCAATAAACGCATTATCTTTGTAGGGAACGCTGTTTATATCTTCAAGAGTCTTTAAAAACAAGTCCTCCTGCGGTTTTGGCTTTTGCTGTTTAACGGGGGGCTTAGTCTCCTGCGGCTCGTCTTCGCCTGTGTTTTCTATTATGACCGAGTAGTTTCTCTTTGGCGGCTGCTCTCTAAGAGGCGGCGGAGTTATTACAGGCTCTGCCGACTTTATTTCTGGCGCTTTGGTGCTGCTCTGCCCGCCGAATGAGAATTTAAGCTGCTCGCTCTTTACTATATCGTGGTCAACATAAAGCTCCTTGTCGCTGAAATTGCGCTTAGGCTCTAAAAGCATCTGCGTTGGGGTGTCCTTAGTCATAAGGGTGTTCTTTACGGCGAAATATACTGCTTCCCGCACAAGCGCATTATCGGAAAACCTGACCTCTATCTTAGTCGGGTGAACGTTGACATCGACTATCTCGGGCGGCACGTCAAGAAACAGCACGCACGAGGGGAACTTGCCCACCATTATAGTATTGGTGTAGCCCTCCTCCAGCGCCTTAACGCAGATATCAGACTGCACGTAGCGCCCGTTTACAAAAAAGCGCTGAAACTTTCTGTTCGGCTTGCCGCAAAGGGGCTTACAGATATAGCCGCTGACACGAATACCGTTATGAGTATGCTCGACAGGCAACAGACCGTTTGCAAACTCACGCCCGAACACCGAATAGACTGACGAGAAAAGCTTTCCGTCGCCTGCCGTCACAAGCTCGGGCTTGTTATCTCTTATGTATTTAAAAGATATCTCGGGGTGAGACAGCGCAAGCTTTGTGACTATCTCTGACACCTTTGCCGACTCGCTGATGTCTTTTTTGAGGAATTTCAGCCTTGCGGGCACGTTGTAGAAAATATCCCTTATAATAAAGGTAGTGCCGTCGGGGCAGCCTGCCGGCTCATAGGCTTCTTCCTGCGAGCCGTTAATCTCATACCTTGTGCCAAGCTTGTCCTCTTTCCTTTTTGTAAGCACCGACACCTTTGCAACAGCGCACACAGACGCCAAAGCTTCACCTCGAAAGCCTAAAGTGCCTATGGCATTGAGGTCATTCTTTTCACGTATCTTGCTCGTTGCGTGGCGCAGGAAAGCTGTGGGAACGTCTTCTGAGGCGATACCCACGCCGTTGTCGGTTATTCTGATATAAGTCCTGCCGCCGTTTTTTATCTCAACGCTTATAACGTTAGCTTCGGCGTCAATGGCGTTTTCAAGAAGCTCCTTGACTATTGAAGCAGGGCGGTCGATGACCTCGCCTGCGGCTATAAGCTCTGATACATCACGGCTCAAAACGTTTATCTTTGGCATTGTTATCTCTTTTCTATTTACAGATATTTTAACAGCTCTTTATGGAATTCTCTGAGCTCGTCATCAGTCATTTCGTCTATATTAGTTCTTTTGAGCCTGCTTATTACCTCGTCACGGCCTAAGTTTGTAAAGCTCAGCTGCGAGGTGTCCTTAGCCGACTCGCTGTTTGCAAGCAGGCGCATATTTTCCTCTTTCATTTCATCAAGCAGTTCCTTTGAGCGCTTGATTATTTTATTCGGCAACCCTGCAAGCTTTGCGACCTCTATGCCGTAGCTCTCATCAGCGCCGCCCTCGACTATCTTTCTAAGGAATATGATATCCTCACCCTTGCGCTTGACTGCAACGGAGAAATTCTTCACCCCGTCAAGCTCATTTTCAAGCTCGATAAGCTCGTGATAGTGGGTAGCAAAAAGTGTCTTGCAGCCTAAGTTCCTGCTCTGTGAGATAAACTCGCAAACACTCTTTGCAATGGCTATGCCGTCAAAGGTCGATGTACCTCTGCCCACCTCGTCAAGGATAACAAGGCTGTCCTTGGTGGCGTGCTTAACTATGTCTGCCACCTCGCTCATTTCTACCATAAAGGTTGACTGGCCTGCTGTCAGGTCATCAGATGCGCCTATACGTGTGAATATCTGGTCTACCACCGATATTCTCGCATGGTCTGCGGGCACGAATGAGCCTATCTGCGTCATAAGTGTTATGAGCGCCACCTGCCGCATATATGTCGATTTACCTGACATATTGGGACCCGTGATGATAGACATTCGGTTGGTGGTGGTGTTTAAGTATGCGTCATTGGGCACGAACAGCTCGTCCTTTTGCATAAGCTCAACAACAGGGTGACGCCCGCCCTTTATCTCGATACTGCCGCCAAGGCTTATCTCGGGCTTTGAGTAGTTGTTATTTATCGCCGCTGTCGCAAACGAGCACAGCACGTCAGCCATAGCCACGGCAGATGCAGTCTCCTGCACAAGGCGAAGCTGTGTAGCAACAAAATCCCTTATCTCGGCGAAAATATCGGCCTCTAAGGTCTTTGTCTTGTCAGAAGCGCCTAAAATGGTGTTCTCTGCCACCTTAAGCTCCTCGGTTATAAAGCGCTCGCAGTTTGTAAGTGTCTGTCGTCTTGTGTAGTTATCGGGTACAAGGTCGTAGTAAGACTTTGTTACCTCTATATAATATCCGTATGGTCTTGAATAGCCAACCTTAAGGTTTTTGATGCCTGTCTTTTCTCTTTCTCTTGCTTCAATATCCTTGATGATATCCTGCCCGCCTGTTACTATGTTTCTCAGCCTGTCAAGCTCATCATTGAAGCCGTCTTTTATTACGCCGCCGTCCTTGACATTCACGGGCGGCTCGTCAACTATGGCGTTTTCAACAAGGTTCGATATCGCTTCAAGAGTAGATATCTTGCCGCCAAGCTCTTTTAAAAGCTTTGCATCAAGCGATGAGAGTATGTTCTTAATCTCAGGCAGCTTAAGCGCAGTAAGAGAAAGGGATTTCAAGTCTCTCGGGTTTGCGGTCTTATACATCACCCTTGTCATAAGGCGCTCGATATCATAAACTCCTGCTAACAGTTCCTTAAGCTCGCCAAGCTCTACAGGCGTTCCTGTGAGCAGTTCAACAGCATTAAGTCTCTCGATTATCTTTACATGGTTTACAAGTGGCTGCTCTATGCAGGCTTTGAGCATTCTCTTGCCCATTGAGGTCTTTGTGTGGTCAAGCACCCATATAAGCGAGCCCTTGCGTTCCTTGTTGCGAAGCGTTTCTGTAAGTTCAAGGTTTCGCCTTGCTGTAAAGCCTATAGTCATTACAGGGTCGCTCTCGTGCCTTTGCAGCTTTGAAAAGCGCCCCACAAGAGCTTTCTGCGTATCTTTAATATAAGTAAACAGACCGCTTACTGCGTGTGCGCCTATCGAATCCTCCGATACGCCTATCTGCTCTAAGCTATCGGCAGAGAACTGCTTGCAAATATCCTCGTGATGCCTTGAAGCCGAGAACTGCCCCTCTTCAAGAAGCGTAACACTCGACTTTATCTTCTGCTTTATAAACGCCATGCAGTCTTTGAGAGAAAGCACGCCGTCATTTATAAGCACTTCTACGGGGGCAAATCTTGCAAGCTCGTTTATGGCAGTCGTCACAAGCTCTTTGCCCTCTATCTCAAACAGATGAACCTCGCCAGTTGATATGTCGGCAAAACACAGAGCCGCCGTCTTGCTCGCAGCATAAAAGCAGCATAGGTAGTTGTTTGAGGTCTCATCGAGCATACTGTCTTCAATGACCGTGCCGGGGGTTATTACCCTTATAACATCACGCTTTACAAGCGTTTTGGTAGATGCAGGGTCTTCAAACTGCTCGCAGACTGCCACCATAAAGCCCGCATTTATGAGCTTTTTTGCGTATTCATCGCAGGCATGGAACGGCACACCGCACATTGGTGCTCTTTCATCAAGGCCGCAGTCCTTGCCTGTGAGAGTAAGGCCGATAGCCTTTGATACCGATACGGCATCATCAAAGAACATCTCGTAAAAGTCGCCTACTCTGAAAAACAGAACATAGTCCTTGTATTTTTCTTTTATCTCCAGATACTGCCTCATCATAGGTGAGAGCCGTGACCTGTCAATATCCTCTATCCTCATTGAACTGCCTCTCTGTCTGTATTATCTGTTATTAGCTAAACTGCGCCCGAATGGGCATATGTCGGAAAAGCCGACACAGTAATTGTGCATTGATTATCAGCCGCACCCGCCGCAGGTAGAGCAGCTGCCCGAGCAGGATGATACGGGCGGTTCGTCGGGAAGTGTAGCAGGGTCTTCGCCGTTTGCGCTCTTGGTTATTATGTAGTTTACGCTTGCAAGAAGCTTCTCAAAAGCCTCCTTGGTGTCGTTGTACTTTACCATGCAGGGGTTAGCCATTATCTGCTGATAAACCTCACCTATCTCGTCATCAAGAGTTGTGAGGATCTCTGCGCTCTTGTCCTCCTTGCGCATCTCCTCGTTAAGAGTGCGCCTTTTCATATTGAATATACCTATGAGCCTCTGAAGCTCAGGGTCGTTGTCGTTTGCTCTTGCTGCATCGTAGAATGCTGTGTATCTCTCGTCCTGCTGGATAAGTGCGCCCAGCTCCTTTGCCTTTTCTATAACTGTCATTTTATTTCACCTTTCTTTATATATTCACCAAACAAAGCCCAGTTGGCTGTGCTTGTTATCTTTACATCTACAAATTGACCTATAAGGCTCTCATCGCCGTCAAATTCGACGATTATGCCCTCGGTGTTGCGCCCTGCAAGGCTTTTCTGCCTGCCCTTAGCTTCAACAAGGACTTTTATCTCCTTGCCTAAAAACCTCGAAAACAGCCTCTCGATATTCTCACGCTGTTCAAGCAGCAGTTCACGCAGGCGTAAGCCCTTGGTCTTGTCATCGGTGTCATCGGGCATATTGGCAGCAGGTGTGCCGCTGCGCTTTGAGTAAACGAATGAGTATATGTTGTCATAACCCACACGCTTTATGATAGCCTTGGTCTGCTCAAACTCTTCCTTGCTCTCGCCGGGGAAGCCTACTATAATATCCGTGCTGAAAGAAAACCCCGGGCAGCGCTGCCTTGCATAATCGGTTATCTTAAGATAATCCTCGGTGGTGTAGCGCCTGTTCATAGCCTTAAGCACCCTGTCAGACCCTGCCTGTACGGGAAGATGCAGGCTCTTGCAGATATGCTTGCTGTCGATTATCGTGTCGATAAGCTCATTTGTGGCGTCTTTCGGGTGTGATGACATAAAGCGCACCCAGTAGTCGCCCTCTATCTTGTCTATCTCCCTCAAAAGCTGCGGGAAGCCGTAGCTGTAGGAGTTTACGTTCTGTCCTAAGAGCGTTATCTCCTTGTAACCCTCACCTATCAGCTTTCTAACCTCAGCTATGACTGCTTCGGGCTTGCGTGAGCGCTCTCTGCCTCTAACATAAGGCACTATGCAGTAGGTGCAGAAATTGTTGCAGCCATACATTATCGGCACAAAGGCCTTTATCTTGCTGTCTCTTATCTGCACAAAGTCTTCGGATATCTCGGTAGTGCGCTCGCTAAGCTCGAATACACGCTTTTTGTCATATATCACCGTGCAAAGCATTTCAAAAAGCTCGTTGTAGGCAAAAGTTCCGAACACGAGGTCAACCTGCCTGTAGGAAGCCTTTACCTTTTCTGCTACGTGCTTAAGCTGCGCCATACAGCCGCATATGCCGATTATCAGGTCGGGCTTTTGCTCTTTTAAGTGCTTTAAGTCACCTACTGCGCCATAGACGGTGTTTTCGGCGTTCTCTCTTACAGCGCAGGTGTTGTATATGATAAGCTGCGCCTGCTCGGTATCGTCCGTGAACTCAAACCCCGCCAAAGATAGCTGACCTTTGAGCTTCTCGCCGTCAGAAACATTCTGCTGGCAGCCGAAGCTGTAAACATATGCCAAAGGCCTGTGGCCGTTTTTTTCAAGATAGCCCTCGCAATAGGCTCTCACCCGTGCGTAAGCTGCTGTATTTTCGGTGTTTTTCAACACATCAACGCCCCTTTTTCCTAACTTTGGCACTAAAAGCCCAATATACAATTTATTATACACTTTTTTGGCGATTTTGTCAATATTAGAAGTAAGAAAATCACGCAAATCAGTTTTTGGTTTCCGAATCAAGGCTAAAAAACCAAAAGCTTTTTTCAAAAAGCAAAAAAAGCTGTATATGTTTATGGTAATGCTTCTGATAATGCCTATGCTTCTATTAATTTAGTATTAGTCCGACAGAAAGTCTGTCCAGAGAAAGAGAAAGAGAAAGACAAAAAGAAAGATAGACAGATAGATAAAGCCGACTTGCAGTCGATCGGTCAGTCAGTCGGTCTGTCGGTCATCTGTCTTATATTCTATATAATAAAAGAAAAACACTCCCCTTTATTCAAAGAGAGTGTTTAAAACCTTAAGCAAGTTCAAAATCTATCCTGCCGGAGTTGACATTGGCATTCTTTACCCTTACCCTTATAGGCTGACCTACACGGTATTCGTTGCCGTTAGTCATATTCTTAAGAGATATGAAAGAATTGGTGACAAACAGCCCCTCGCCAAGCTCTTCAACGGCAAGCAGACCCTCGCAGGTGTTTTCAAGCATAACGAACACGCCGAAATCCATAACAGAAGATATCACGCCGTCAAATTCCTCGCCTATCTTTGCTGACATATACTCCGCCTTGTAGCAGTCCTCACAATCACGCTCTACTGTCATTGCTTTGATCTCGGCAGCAGTTGACTTCTCGGCTGACGCATAGGCAAACTTATTGAACTTAGTCTTGACTTCATTCACAGGTGTACCGCCAAGCACCTCTGACATAATTCGGTGAATGGATAAATCGGGGTAGCGCCTTATCGGTGAGGTAAAGTGCGCATAATCTTCGAGCACAAGCCCGAAATGACCCTCCGGCTCGGTTGAATACTGCGCCTTTGACATTGAGCGAAGTACTAAATTATTGATGATAGGCGCTTCAGGCTTGCCTGCAACACCCTCTAAGATAGCACTTATCTTGCCGGGTGTGACATTATCACCGAAATTAAAGGGAATACCGAGTGCTGTTAAGCCCTCTTTGAGCGTTTCAAGCTTTTGCTCAGAGGGCGGCTCGTGGATACGGTAAACAAAGGGCAGCTCGTGCTCCTTGCCAAAGCGAGCAGCGCACTCATTGGCTATCAGCATAAAGTCCTCGATTATCTCCTCGGTACGTCCACGGGCTTTGCTTACAGCGCCTACGCAGATATCTTCTTCGTTGATGATAAGTTTGCTCTCGGCTGTTTCAAGCTCAGGAACGCCCCTTGCTTTCTTCTTTTTATAAAGCTTGTCGGCAAGCTCGCTGATGATAGGAAAACAGCTTGATACCTCGCTGTAATTATCCTCTATCTCCTTGGTTTTGTAGCCGTCGAGATAGTCGTTTATCTCGCTGTAAACGCCCTTTACACGAGAGCGAATGACAGTCTTTGCAAACTTGTAGCTTTCTATCTCGCCGTATTTATCGAGTTTGCAAAGGCAGGAGAAAGCAAGCCTGTCCTCATTGGGGTTAAGAGAGCATATGCCGTTAGAAAGCTCCTTAGGCAGCATAGGTATAACACGGTTAGCGTAATAAACGCTCGTGCCCCTGCTCATAGCCTCGTTATCAAGCTCGCTCTTTGGCTTGACATAGAATGAAACATCAGCAATATGCACGCCCAGCGTATACCCCTCGCCGTTACGTTCTACCGATATAGCGTCGTCAATATCCTTGGTGTCAGCGCCGTCTATCGTGAATATAGGCATATCTCTCAGATCAAGTCGGTTTGCAGCTTCACGCTCGATAAGGCGGTAGTCGCTGACCCTCCTTGCCTCGTCAATCACCTCTGCGGGGAAAACGGGGATTATGCCGTTTACTTCAAGAATAGCTAAAGCGCAGCTTGAAGCTTTCATAGAGCTGCCAAAGACCGACACTATCTCACAGCGGTGGTCTTTATGGCTCTTACCACGGGCAGTTATAACAGCCGTTACCTTGTCGCCCTCGTGAAGCTCCATTTCCTGCGGCTTATCAAAGCTTAGAGCGAACTTTGACAGCGCATCGGGCATGATCTTAAGCTCACCGAACTCGTTGACTATCTCGCCCGAGAAGCGTGAGAAAGCCTCCTCGGTAACGCTCATAACCTCGCCCTCACGACTCTCGCCCGACTTGTGCTTTGATATCCTCACAAGCACGCTGTCGCCGGGCATAGCGCCGAGAAGTCTTTTGCCGGGTATAAAGATATCCTCCCCCGACTCATCATCTCTTGCAAAGCCGAAAGTCTTGCTTATCTTGACAATCTTGCAGGGGGTAAGCTTTGATGCATCAGCGCTGACAAATCCCAGCTTGTTTTCCTCTATCTTGCCTTTTTCCTTTAACTTGTCGATGCTTTTTGTAAAGTCATCAAAATCAAAGCCCTTGAAGTTTCGGCAGGCCTTTAGAAGCGCCTTGAAGCTTAAGGGCTTCTTGCCGCTTCTTTTTATCTCGGCAAGTATCTTATCACTAAGCGACACCTTGCCGTGTTTTTTCTTTATATTCTTTTTCTTTCCCATTATTGTTTCCTTTCCTATATATCAAACCCTGTCAGGAGATATTACGTGCCTTGCCGACGGCTATGTAATTATCAAGCACAGCTCTGAGGTCTGTGCCCTCCTCGGCTTCCCAGCGCCTTTCACCTACTACCGTGCAGGTATATCTGCCGTCTTCTTTCGAGGTCATATCATAGCGGTCTTTATAAAACACACCGTCAGAGACTTTACACTCAGTTTTTATGCCCCTGCATTCTGCCAAACTGCACGCAGGGAAATTCACATTATGTATCTCGTTTTTATCAAGCGGCTCGTCTAAAAGCTCACTAATGATCTGTTCGAGGTATTTATCGGTCACTTCATTTTCACTGTCTGCATCTTCATTAAAGTTTTCTGAAAAAGCTATAGCGTGTATGCCCTGAAACGCCGCCTCAAAGGCTGCGCCCACAGTTGCAGAATATTGCAGGTCGGTAGCAACGTTATAGCCGTGGTTTATGCCTGAAAAGACCACATCGGGCTTGCCTGGAACGATGTTTAAGACACCTATCCTGACACAGTCGGCAGGCGTGCCCGTGCAGGCGAAGGCGTGAACGCCCTCTACAGGGAAATCTACTTGCCACAAATCAAAGCTCCCACGAAGCGATATGCTATGTGAAACAGCGCTGCGCTGGCTGTCGGGTGCTACCACCCAGACCTCACCGAATTTCAATGCAACCTGCACAAGCCTTATAAGCCCGTGCGCAAACACGCCGTCATCATTTGTAATAAGGATCTTTCTCATAGGGCATTCCTTTCATTAATAAAAACGCCCTGCACAAGCGGCAGGGCATAGCGTTTTTGATTAGTTCACTACCTGTGAAGCTATGTTCATAGCTATAGTGATTATTACCATAAGTATTGCGCAGTTTCTTGTAAGCTTTGAAAGCTTTGCGTCCTTGGTGCGTGCCATGTTCTTGCCGTAGAAGGACTCGTTGTAACCGCCGCCGATAGCAGATGTAAGACCCTGGTCTTTAGTTTCCTGCCCCATAACTACAGCTATTATAACTATACTGCAAAGAATAAGCAGTATACCGCCTATGATTTCCCAAATCTCCATTATATGACCCTCCAATCGAAGCGTTATTATTTCATTTACCATAGTATTATATCACATTCATCAGCAAATTGCAAGGGGTTTTTAAGATTTTTTTGAAATTTATAGTTTGTTAATAATTTTCACGCAACTTACGGTCATTATTTAAACTACAATTTAGGTAAGCCGTTTATAATACATATCACAGACCGAAAATAATTACGGAAAGGGTTTGATATAAATGAAAAACTTCTCAGCAAAAAGACTCATCACAGCTATTACGGCAGCAAGCCTTCTTGCAGCAGCGCTGACAGCGTGCAGCGAGCAGTCACAAAGCAGCACGGATGACGGTGTCTCATATGAGAACGCACAGTATACATCAGTTCTCGAGATAAAGGATATGTTCAAAAAGCGTGAACTGACTCAGGAAGCAGACACCTCATCTGCAACGGCACTTACACTTGAAAACGGCAAAAACATCACCGTATCGGCAGAAGGCGTATACACACTAAGCGGCAGCGCCGAGAACTGCACAGTGATAGTAAACGCAGGCAGCGATGCCAAGGTACAGCTCGTGCTTGACGGGGCAACTATCACCAATGACAACTCCCCTGCTATACTTATTATCTCTGCCGACAAGTGCTATGTCACCACAACCGATAGTGAGAACACGCTCAAAGTCGCAGGCTCGTTCACCGAGACCGAGGGGCTCAATACCGATGCCGTGATACACTCAAAAGACGATATAGCCTTTAACGGTGTGGGAACTCTAACGATAGATTCGACAGACAAAGCCGTTGCAGCAAAGGACGACCTGAGGATAACGGGCGGCAGCTACAACATAAGCGCTAAGGGTCAGGGCTTTGATGCAAACGACTCGATAGCCGTAAACGGAGGCGAGTTCAAAATATCGGCAAATGACGGCTTCCATTGTGAGAACAGCGATGATGACAGCAAGGGCTACATCTACATCGCAGGCGGCAGCTTTGAGATAGACGCACAGGACGATGCGTTCCAGGCTTGCTCTGTAATAGAGATAGATGACGGCGAGATAAATGCCAAGTGCCACGAAGGCCTTGAAGCGACCGTGATACAGATAAACGGCGGCAAGACAAACATCGACGCTACCGATGACGGTGTGAACGCCACTACCGCAAGCAAGTCATACAGCACACTTATCGAGATAAACGGCGGTGAAACTACCGTGACTGTCGGCTCGGGCGATACTGACGGCTTTGATGCAAACGGCGACATCGTGATAAACGGCGGCTATATCAGCGTAAGCTGCAATTCGGCATTTGACTATGACGGCAAGGCTGAGTATAACGGCGGCACAATTATCGTAAACGGCGAGCAGGTAGATGAGATACCCGAACCCGTTATGCCCGGCGGCGGCAAAGGCGGCAAAGGCGACAAGGGCGACAAGGGCGGCAAATAAGT
>CADAGC010000069.1 GCA_902787365.1 uncultured Ruminococcus sp.
GTAGTGCATCTCGTTGAAGAAGTCCTCATATATCTTCTCGCCCGAGCCTAAGATAGCGAACTTATAGCCTATCCTGATAATATCCTCAAAGACATACTTTATAAGGTCAAGACCCTTATGGGAAACAAAGCGTGTAACTATGCCGACAATAGGCTCGTTGCCCTCGGCAAGGCCGAGCTCCTCAATAAGAGCTTTCTTACAGTATGCCTTGCCTGCCTTGTTCTTGGCGCTGTAGTGGCGTGCTATGTTCGGGTCTGTCTGGGGGTCATAAACTTTCTGATCGATACCGTTAAGGAAACCGCAGAGCTTATACTGCTTATTGGCAAGCGCTCTGTCAAGGCCGTGAGAATACCACGGGTCAAGTATCTCCCAAGCATAGCTGGGCGAAACTGTTGTTATCTTGTCGCTGACCTCAATAGCGGCTTTCATAAAGTTAACGTCGCCGTCATACGAGAGGAGATTGGTATGGTAGAGCGGAATGCCCATAAGGTCATTGATAAGCTCTAAGCCATACTGCCCCTGATACTGGATATTGTGGATAGTGAACACCGTCTTAATATCCTCATAGCCAGGCTGATAGCGATAGAAAATATCATAGTAAACAGGCACAAGAGCCGTCTGCCAGTCGTTGGTATTGATGACCTCAGGCTTGAAGTCGATATAATGAAGCAGTTCAAGCACGGCACGGGAGAAGAATATAAATCTCTCGGCATCATCATAGAAGCCGTAAAGGCCGTTTCTTGCGAAATAATATTCATTATCGAGCAGGTAGTAGGTAACGCCGTTATACACGCCCACAAACACGCCGCAGTACTGGTTTCTCCAGGCAACGGGAACGGTAAAGTTGGTAAGATATTGCAACTCGTCTTTAAGTTCCTGTCTTATCTGGCTGTAATAAGGTATAACAACACGACAGTCGTGCCCCTCGGCATTTATAGCGGCAGGCAGCGAGCCTGCAACATCTGCAAGACCACCCGAAGCCGCATAAGGCAAAGCCTCACTTGCTGTGTAAAGTATATTCATAGATTTCCCTCCTTTAAGGGGTGATATTTCAAGGTATTAATCGAGCCCAAACAATATAGTATCATTTGGGCTCGGCAAATAATAGATTTTATTTAGAGTGAAGCACCCTTACCTACATACATAGGATACTCGGGGCTGCTTGTGAGGAGCCTTCCCTTGCCAACAGTTACGTTCTTATCGGTTATAACGTATGACATCTCGGCATTGTCGCCAACTACAGAATCCTGCATAAGTATGCAGTTCTTTACCTTAGCGCCCTTGCCGACCTTAACACCACGGAAGAGAACGCAGTTCTCGACCTCGCCCTCGATTATGCAGCCGTCAGCAATAAGAGAATTCTTGACCTCACAGTTAAGATCATACTTAGCGGGAGCGTTATCTCTTATCTTTGTATAGATAGCCTTCTTGGGGAGGTATACCTTGCTTGCATTCTCAGGATCGAGAAGAAGCTGATTAGCAGTAAAGTAGCTGCTGATACCGCTTATCTTGCTGAAATAGCCTGTATACTCATAAGCCATTATCTTAAGCTCGTTTACCTTGCCCTGTAAGATATCCTTCTCGAAGCTGAGTAAGCCTCTTGCAAAGGAATCCTGAACGAGGTCGATAAGAAGATCCTTCTTGATAACGAACATATTAAGGCTTGCTGTGCAGGTGCCGCTGAGTTCGGGCATAATGAGCACGCTCTTTACGTTCTTCTCATCATCTGTGTTAAGAACAGTCGAAAGAGCAATCTCTTCGCTTGTAAAGTTGCCTGTATGAGAAACAACAGTTATATCAGCGCCCGACTTGATATGCTGCTCAACTATCGGCTTATAGTCCATATTAGTAACTATATCGCAGTCAGAAAGCACAACATACTCAGCACTCTGATGCTTGATAAAGCTGAGTGCGCCGTAGAGAGCCTCTATCCTGCCTCTATAAAGCACGCTGCCCTCATTACCGAAAGGAGGAAGGATATAAAGACCGCCCTTCTTACGAGCAAGATCCCACTCTCTTGCAGAACCGAGGTGATCAAGAAGCGACTGATAGTTGGACTTTGTGATAACACCTACAGCAGTAATACCGCTGTTTACCATATTTGAAAGCGGGAAGTCTATCAGACGGTATCTGCCGCCGAAAAGGATAGAGCCCATTGTTCTGTGTTTAGTCATTTCGCCCATGGTCATGTCATGCATATTAGCAAACACAAGACCGAGGACGTTACCCATATTTACGTTCATCTTACTCACCTGCCAATCATATATTCTCTGAGAGTATCTGCTTGGGTGCAACAGTTGCACCGTCAGATACTGTGATGTTATGGCCTACAACAGCCACGCCCCATGCGTCCTTATCCTCAAAGGTCTCGGGTCTTGCACCAACCTGAGCATTCTCGCCGACAACAGAGTTTTCACCGACTATGGCATACTCTATTTTAGCGCCCTTCTTGATAACGCAGCCGGGCATAAGGATAGAATCAAGTATCTCAGCACCCTCTTCTACCACAACACCGTCAGAGATCATTGAGAACTCTACCGAGCCGTCGATAACGCAGCCCTCTGTTACCATAGAATTCTGGATCTTTGCATTCTTGCCTATAGACTGCGGCGGGAGTGCGGGGTTTCTCGAATAGATCTTCCAGTTGGGATCATAGAGATCTATCGGGATATTGGGGTTGATAAGATCCATATTTGCTTCCCAGAGAGAGTCGATGGTTCCGACGTCCTTCCAGTAGCCGTCAAAGCGGTAAGCTACAAGCTTCTCGCCTGCTTCTCTCATATCGGGTATGATATTCTTACCAAAGTCCTTGGAAGCTTCCTTATCGTTCTCGTTAGCGATAAGGTACTCTCTGAGCTTCTCCCAAGTGAATATGTAGATACCCATTGAAGCAAGTGTCGAGCGAGGATTCTTGGGCTTCTCCTCGAAGTCTATGATATTATCTTCGCTATCGGTTATCATTATACCGAAGCGTGAAGCCTCTTCCTTGGGAACGTCAAGAACAGCGATAGTAGCTGCTGCGTTCTTTTCCTTATGGAAATCGAGCATCTTGTTATAATCCATTTTATAGATATGGTCGCCCGAAAGAATAACCACATACTCGGGAGAGTATCTCTCGATAAATGCTATATTCTGATATATAGCATTAGCTGTGCCCGAATACCAGTCAGCACCCGATGCCTTCTGATAAGGGGGAAGCACGTGCACACCGCCGTGAACTCTGTCAAGATCCCAAGGCTGGCCGTTGCCGATATACTCATTGAGCACAAGCGGCTGATACTGAGTCAGAACACCTACTGTATCTATACCCGAATTGATGCAGTTTGAAAGCGGAAAATCTATTATCCTATACTTTGCGCCAAAGGGAACTGCAGGCTTAGCAACTGTCTGTGTCAATGCATACAGACGACTGCCCTGTCCGCCTGCAAGTAGCATTGCAACGCATTCTTTTTTGTTAAACATTTAATTCACCCACTAACTAAATTATTTGTCAGCTTTTTTAGCTGTTTTTTTGACTTTCTTGACTGCGGCGGTCTTTTTATCGCCCGATGCAGCTTTTTTCTTCTGAGGAGCTTTCTTTACTGTGAAATACATAACAGAGAAAGCAGGGATATCAACGCATACAGACTGTTCAAAGCCGTGCATAGGTGTATCAACGCTCTTGACAGTACCGTTTGTCATAGGCGAACCGTCGGGAGAGGTAGAATTGAACACCTCTGTATAGCTGCCCTTATAAGGAACGCCGAAGCAGTAGGATCTTCTTTCAACAGGAACGAAGTTACATACTGCGATGATCTCATTTTTCTTGTTATCAAATCTTCTGAAGATTATGATGGACTGTTTATAGTCATCATTTGCAATCCAGCTGAAGCCCTCCCAGGAGAAATCGTCCTCCCAAAACTGGGGGTGATCGAGATAGAACTTATTGAGATTCTTTGAGAACTTCTGGAAGTTGCGGTGATTCTCATACTCGTCTATCAAAAACCACTCAAGGCTGTTCTCATAATCCCACTCTCTGAACTGTGCAAACTCGCTGCCCATAAAGAGAAGCTTCTTGCCGGGGTGTGCCATCATATATGAAAGGAAAAGCCTTGCCTGTGCAAACTTCTGGTCGGTGTCACCATACATCTTATTGATAAGCGAGCCCTTACCGTGAACTACCTCATCATGCGAGATAGGAAGTATGAAATTCTCGGAGAAAGCATAGAAGAACGAGAAGGTCAGCATATCGTGGTGGAATGCCCTGTGTATGGGATCCATAGCCATATACTTAAGCATATCGTTCATCCAGCCCATGTTCCACTTGAAGTTGAAGCCAAGGCCGCCGTCACTTGCAGGCTTTGTTACCATAGGCCATGCGGTGGATTCCTCTGCTATCATCAAGGCATTGGGGTTTCTTGCAAAGACATTCTCATTGAGCTTCTTGAAGAACTCGATAGCTTCAAGATTCTCATGGCCGCCGTAAACATTGGGCGTCCACTCGCCTGCTCTTCTGTCATAGTCAAGGTAAAGCATTGATGCAACTGCATCAACTCTCAATCCGTCGATATGATACTGTTCGAGCCAGTAGAGAGCGTTTGAGATCAGGAAGGAAACGACCTCGTTCTTGCCGTAGTCGAATACTCTTGTGCCCCATGCAAGGTGGTCTCTCTTCTTGGGGTCTGAATACTCATAAACACAGCCGCCGTCAAACTCATAAAGGCCTGCCTCGTCCTTCGGGAAGTGTGCAGGAACCCAGTCAAGAATAACAGATATGCCTGCCTCATGGAACAGGTCAACCATTGCCTTGAAATCATCAGGCGTACCGTATCTTGACGAAGGGGCAAAGTAGCCTATACCCTGATAGCCCCACGAGCCGTCAAAAGGGAACTCTGCAAGAGGCATAAACTCGATATGAGTATAGCTCATCTCCTTAAGATAAGGGATAACGCTCTTCGCAAAATTCGGGTAGCTGAAATATTTTCCCTCTGTGCATTGCTTCCACGAATTGAAATGCACCTCATAGATATTCATCGGGCTCTTATAAACATTGGTCTTGGATTTTTCCTCAAACCATTTTGAATCGTTCCACTTATAGGTCGATTTGAATATCTTGGTACCTGTTGAGGGCTTGACCTCCATATGCGTTCCGAACGGGTCGGCCTTCATATGGATCTTGCCGTCACAACCGTCAATTGCGTACTTATATGTATCAAACTGCTTAAGCCCCGTCTTAAAGATCTCCCACACTTCCGTGTTGGCTATCTTTTCAAGCGGATCGGCATCTTTATCCCAATCATTGAAATCTCCAACAAGTGAAACCGCCTTGGCATTAGGTGCCCACACTCTGAAGAAGTGACCTTTTTTGCCGTTCTTCTGCCCCTCGTGGCAGCCGAAAAAGCTATACGCTTCAAAATTATTCCCCTGGTGGAACAAATGCAGCGGAAGCTCGTATTCACTGGCGATATCATTTATCATTTTTAACGTGTCCTCCTTACATTACCGATAAACGGTTATTGAGACAACAATCGGCTATACCGTCAAAAGGACATAATTATAGCTTTTTATATATCTCTATATCTATTTTAAACTTTTTTGAATTATTTTGCAATAGGTTTAGTGGTTATTCTCATAATCTCACATATTTAAACATCAGGGATTGTGTATGTTGCACAAATAATGATTAACATTTTTCCGTCGTAAGCCCAAAATGCGCTTTATCAGTATAAAGATACGAAATAACAGCCCGTTCACACGGCACAGTTTTCTATCCGCACAGCCGCTACGGTGATATCGTCTACAACATTTCCGTCATATTCACCAACGGCAAGCTCGCCAATATATCTGACAGCCGCATCAGGCGACAGGCAGCCGAGCTTTTCGGCAAGCCCCTCGCTTTCAAGGATAAGCTGTTCATCAAGCCCGTCGGAAGCTATGATTATGATATCGCCTGCGCTTATCTTTATCTGCCTGACATCGGGATCACATTTTGTGAGTATTCCTGTGGGCAGAGCGTTGCTTGATATTTTGATGATACTGCCCTCTCTTATGATATATGATGCGGCAGCACCCGCTTTAAGAAATGACGCCGTATGTGAAAACAAGTCAAGTCTGAGAACATCAAGCGTGGAAAACGATTCGTCCCAGNNNNAGCTTTTGACGCTGAGAGCGGAGTTGATAAGCCGCTCAGCACAGCTCATTGAAATGCCCGATGAAATAAGCCGTCTGACAAGGTTTACGGTAAACATCGAATCGAGCCTTGCACGCTCGCCTGTGCCCATTCCGTCTGAGAGAATGACATAGCGCTCGCTTTCGTTAAGGGTTATGGTATCTACAGTATCACCGCAGTATTCGCCGCCCTTGCAGGACGCCTGATAGGTCGCTATATCAGCACCAAGCTCGGGCTTTTCGGTAAAGACAAGCCTCGTGACCTTGCCGATAGCATTTACGCTCGGCAGCTCCATATCACAGCCGACAACATCGGAAAGCTTGACCGTGAGCCTTACGAGGTCGCTCTTGAAGCTTTTATTTACAAAGGCCTCAACGAACAGACGGTGATTCTCGTTTGTATAAACACACACCCTTGCACCCTTACAGCCGCATATATCAAACATCTCCTTTGCCCTCTGGCAGAGAAGCTCGTCCACTTCCTTTATGCGGCCTACCCTGCAAGACATATCGTTTAGCAAGTCCTCCATTGAGAGAAGCTGCTCGCACAAAAGCTCACGCATTCTTGACACGGCGATATCATTTGCAGTTTCATAAGCAAGCTCGTCCGCCGCTTTCATAAAGGCCGCCTCTATCGCAGGCTTTTTTGAGCAGGTAGGCATAAAGCTGTCTATATCCTCGAATGTTACCACGCCATAGCTGTTTGATATATTTTCAAGAATCGCCATAGCCTTGCTGTGTTCTGCACGGTTTTTGCGGCAAAGCTCACAGCATTCACATTTTGAGCATACTGCGCTCTCGACTCTTTTTGATAGAGATAATGGTCGGTATCTATCGCCTATTTTAAGAGAGATAAGCGAGATATCACGCCTAACATCGGATAGAGTTTTAGCGGCGTAGCCAAGCCGTGATGAAGCCGTCTGCCCCACAAGGTCAACTGTGCTTTTAGCAGATGACAGAACAGACCTGCCTGCCTTGAAAAGCTTTACAGGCAACAACACGCTTATCACAACGCCTATCACTATATCCCAGAACATCACGAACGTATCGCTGTTAATACCCACAGCCGCAAGGCTGACAAGAGTTGTAATAATAAATGAGCACAACGCTGCAAAATCGCTTAGTGTAAACAATGCGCCGCAGATAAGACCCGATGATGACATAATAAGCGTATTAGATGCCAAAGACGGCATACAAAGCGCCGTAGCAACTGAAGTCAGCACGCCAATAAGAGCACCGCCTATAGCACGGTATTTCTTCGCAAAATACAAAAGCACCACCGTTGCAAATACTCGTCCAAGGTCAAGTGGCAGCGCAACAGATGTCAGAGCGCACACAAGCATTATGTAAAGCACGGCCGCAAAGAAGCCCCTAATACCGCTGATGTTGAGCTTGCCTGTGATGTGGTATTCATCAGCAAGAGATAAGAACATAAATATAACACAGGCGCATATGAGCGCATCTATCATATTGAATGTGAGCATATAGCCCTCATACCCACGCCCGACAGCTTCGACTGCATTAACAAGCAGCATTACCATACAACAACCGACGCCGAGCACGCAAGGGGCAAAGTAATTATGCTTTTTCAAAAAGACGACAAGCACCGCCGAAAGCAGCGCAGAGCAAAGCTTTGCGACAGATGACATAAGCGTGCCGAACAGAATGTAGTAAGCAAACATTCCCAGCACAGCAAACGGAGAATAAACACCGCTTACCGCCGCCGCACACACGCCCAGCGAAAAGCCCGAGCCGAGCAGTTTAGCGCCCGAAAAGAAAAAGCCCGAGGCAAATGCCGTGACACACATCAAAGCTGTTCTTAGCTTTAAATCGTCTTTATTCTTAGTTACCGATACGACCTTCTGCATTTTAAACTTCACCGCCATTAAAGATTTGCCTTAGCATTTGCAAAGCAAGATTATAATAGCATATATGCGGTAAGAATTATGTCGGTATCGGTAAGCTATCATCAGATGAGTTTTTTAAGTGTTTCGCTGAATGTTATGAACTCTTCCATAGTAAGAGATTCGGGGCGGCAGCTCGGCGAAAGCGAGCTTTGCTCGATAGCAGCCGCAACCACGGATTTATCGAGCCCCATTGAAGAAGAGACCGAATTGCAAAGCGTCTTTCTTCTCTGTGAAAATGCCGAGCGGACAGTTTTAAAAAAGAACTTTTCATCACTCACGCCCTCGGGGGTATTTTCTCTTATATCAAATCTTATAACGCAGCTGTCAACATTCGGTGCAGGCATAAAGCTGCCCCTTGAAACGTTGAACAGAAGCTTAGGCTCGCTGAAATAGTTTACCGCAACAGTCACAGCACCCATATCACGGGAGCCGACCTTTGCAAGCAGACGTGTGCCTGCTTCCTTTTGAACCATAACGGTAACGCTCTTTATCGGCAGCCTGCTTTCGAGAAGATTCATAATTATCGGAGAGGTTATATAGTACGGAAGATTTGCGCAGACCGCAACATCAAGGCCTTCAAATTCATCGGCTATAAGCTTATGCAGATCAACTTCAAGAACATCGGAAAGGATAAGCTTGAAGTTATCATACTCGTTAAGCGTTTCTTCAAGCACAGGCTTAAGGCGTTCATCTATCTCGATAGCAACGACCTTTTCGGCACGCTTGCAAAGTTCGTTTGTCAAAACGCCTATGCCCGTTCCTATCTCGATTATGCCAAAGCCCTGTCTTGCATTACCCATTTCTGCGATTTTCGGGCAGACTGTGGGGTTTATTAGAAAATTCTGACCGAGCGATTTGGAAAATGTAAAACCATGTCTTGACAGAATATCTTTAACCACGCTGATGTTTGAAAGATTGTCCATAATAAACCTCCCCTCCATAATTTACTCACTATAAATATTTTAGCAGATTGTGAAAAAAATGTCAAGAGTTTTTTACGAATAATATTTTTAAAAATGCCAATAATAATCACAAAAAGGAGACAAAGCAAAATGCCGTTATTATCACACAGCAGTATAACTGCCGACGTTCCCCTCGGATTAAGCATTGCCATTGAAAAAGACCCGTCGGTATTGCAAATATTTGAAAGTCTTGACAGCGGAGAGATAAAGGCTCTTGCGGGACTTTGCGACACGGCTCAAACGGATATGAACGGGCGGATAAACGGGCTATATGCCGCCGCAGATTCTTTCGGGCGGGTAAGAATGTTTTAAAAACGTTCATAGAAAAACGCAGAACTGAACTGTCTATAGTGAATATACACAAGAGCAGGCTTATAAATCAGCGTAAATTTTATTGGTTTAAGAATTGAAAAAAAGCGCATTATAATGTATAATATTAGTAGTGAATCATACACATAATGCGTGAAAGGAGCAACCGCTATGCTGATGACTTTTGGCAATGCTGAATATTCATCAATGGGCTCTTGTATTTACAGAGGCTGTTTTTTGCGCATAAATCTGATAAGGACTGCAACATTTTAGGTTGCAGTTTTTTGATTTTTTGAAAGTGAGATGTTTTTATGAAAAAAGTAGCTATCATCATGGGCTCTGACAGTGACTTCCCCGTTGTCAAGAACGCCGCAAGCACACTTAAGAGCTTTGGAGTAGAATATGAATGCCACGTTATGAGCGCACACCGCTCGCCCGAGCTTGCCGCAGAGTATGCAAAGAATGCAAAGGATAACGGCTTCGGTGTTATCATATGCGCAGCAGGTATGGCAGCACATCTTGCAGGCGTAGTTGCAGCACACACAACGCTGCCCGTTATAGGCATTCCCTGCAAAGGCGCTAACTTTGACGGAATGGACGCACTTCTTGCAACAGTTCAGATGCCAAGCGGCATACCCGTTGCAACAGTTGCTGTTGACGGCGCAAAGAATGCGGCGATACTTGCAGTACAGATGCTTGCGATAAGTGACGAAAAGCTCGCTGCACTTCTTGAAGCTGAAAAGCAGAAGATGCTCGACGGCGTTATCGCAAAAGACGCAGCTATGCAGGAGAAGATAAAAGAGCTTTGATAGGTTACAGATACGACACCGCACTTTTTGACCTTGACGGAACGCTGACAGATTCCGCCGAGGGGATAATAAACTGCATAAGATATGCCCTTGAACAAACAGGCCGTGAGATACCGAGCGATGATATTATGAGGCGCTTTCTCGGGCCGCCGCTCGTTGTATCATTTGAGCAGCTTTGCGGCATGAGTAAAGAGCAGGCAGCAGAAGCCACAAGGATTTTCAGAGTAAGATATGCCGATGTGGGGCTTTTTGAAAACAGGCCTTACGACGGAGTTAAGGAAATGCTAACACGCCTTAAAAGCGCAGGCATAAGAATTGCAACAGCCACGAGCAAGCCCGAGGATTACGCTGTACGGATTCTTACAAAGTTCGGACTGATAGATTACTTTGACTTTATCGGGGCTGCGACCTTTGATGAGTCAAGGCACGACAAGATAGCCGTTCTCGGCTACACCCTCGATAAACTGGGGATAAAGGACAAAAGCCGTGTGATAATGGTCGGTGACAGGTCAAATGATATTGACGGCGCACACCATTACGGGCTTAAATGCATAGCTGTCAGATACGGCTATGGAAACGATGAGGAATTCAAAGCACACTCGGCTGACTTTATTGCAGACACACCGGGTGATGTTGCGGATATGATACTTGATACAAAGCAGTAAACAAACATTCACTTCGCCGTTAACGGCAGACAATAAACTTAAAGAGAGGTAAAACTATGAAGAGTTTTTCAGACAGCTACAAGGACGCAGGCGTTGATGTAACAGCAGGCTACAAGTCGGTAGAGCTTATGAAGCAGTATGTCGCAAGAACAATGACCAAGGGCGTTATGAGCGGCATAGGCGGTTTCGGCGGCCTTTTTGAACTTGACCTTACGGGAATTGAAAAGCCCGTACTCGTTTCAGGCACAGACGGCGTGGGAACTAAGATAAAGATCGCTTTCCTGCTCGACAAGCACGATACAGTCGGCATAGATTGCGTAGCTATGTGTGTAAATGACATTATCTGCTGCGGCGCAAAGCCCCAGTTCTTCCTTGACTACATAGCCTGCGGCAAGAACATACCCGAGAAGATAGCAAGCATAGTTTCCGGCGTTGCAGAGGGCTGCGTTCAGGCTGAGTGTGCACTTATCGGCGGTGAAACAGCTGAGCACCCCGGTCTTATGCCCGAGGACGAATACGACCTTGCGGGCTTCTCTGTAGGCGTTGTAGACAAGAGCAAGATAATAGACCCCGAAAAGCAGAATGCAGGCGATGTAATGATTGCTATAAAGTCAAGCGGTGTTCACTCAAACGGCTTCTCGCTGGTAAGAAAGGTATTCACCGTGACTGAGCAGAACCTTGCAAGACACTACAGCGAGCTTGGCAAGACCCTCGGCGAGACTCTTCTTACACCTACAAGAATATACGTAAAGGCTATCTCCGAGCTTATCTCCAAGGTAAATGTCAAGAGTATTTCACACATCACAGGCGGAGGCTTCTATGAGAACATTCCCCGCTCGCTGCCCAAGGGTCTTTCGGCAAAGATCGAGAGAAACGCAGTTCAGGTGCTGCCGATATTCGACGTTATTGCAAAGACAGGCAAAATTCCCGAGAGAGATATGTTCAACACATTCAACATGGGTGTCGGCATGACCGTTGTTGTTGACAAGAATGATGTTGACGCTGCAATCGCTGCAATAAAGGCAGCTGGCGAAGATGCTTACGTTTTAGGCGAGCTCGTTTCAAGCGACGAGGGCGTTATCATCTGCTGATGATCTGATAATACTTTCATGCGGCGCTATACATAAAAGCTATATGCTGCATGGTTTAAGGAGTATAGACTAATGGACGGAAAAATGAAAAATATAGTCGTTCTTGTATCTGGCGGCGGCACCAATTTGCAGGCGCTTATCGACTCGCAGAGCAGAGGCGAGATAAAGGGCGGCAGGATAAGCTGTGTGATATCCTCAAAAGAGGGCGCTTATGCTCTTGAAAGAGCAGCGAAAGCCGACATACCCACAGTTGTTATCCCCAGAAAAGACTATGCCAACAGCAAAGCCTACAGCGAGGCGATACTTGCAGAGCTTGACAGGCAGAAGGCTGACCTTGTGGTGCTCGCAGGCTTTATGACGATACTTGATGAGTGTGTCACAAAGGCATACCCCTACAGGATAATCAACGTTCACCCCGCACTTATACCGAGCTTTTGCGGCGAGGGTTTTTACGGGCTTAAGGTACACGAAAAGGCACTTGAATACGGCGTTAAGGTATCGGGGGCTACTGTGCATTTTGTAAACGAGCAGGCTGATGCAGGGGCGATAATACTGCAATCCCCTGTGGCTGTGAAAAATGACGACACACCCGAAACTCTCCAGCGAAGGATAATGGAAAACGCCGAGTGGAAGATTCTTCCCAAGGCCGTTTCGCTGTTTTGCGAGGACAGGATAGAGATAAAAGACGGCAAAGCCTACGTAAGCGAGGAGGGCTGAAAAATGGTAAGACTAAGACCATTCAAGCCGCAGGACGCTGACGAAGTATGCCGCTGGATAGGTGATGACGAAAGAGCATTTATGATGTTCACGGCAGGTAGATACGACTTCCCGCTCGAAGCGTCACAGATAATTTCACGCCACTACGGCTTTGAAAAAGAGAACGACGCTTTTATGATGACCGCACTTGATGAAAGCGGCAGAGTATCGGGGCATTTTCTTTTCAGAATGCTCGATTTTGAAAAGAACAGCGTGCATATGGGCTTTATCATTATATCACCCGAAAAGAGAGGCAAGGGCTTTGGTAGGCAAATGGTAAGCAAGGCTCTGGAATATGCCCACTCTGTTATGGGAATGAACAAGATAACACTTGGCGTATTTGATTGCAACGAGGCAGCACACCGCTGCTATCTTGCAAGCGGTTTCAAGGAAAAGGGATATCTTAAAGACTGCTTTGAGTTCAAGGACGAAAAGTGGGGGCTTTACGAAATGGAATACATATTTGAATACAAGGAGGAAAAAGAATGAAACAGCTTGATATCTATGAGGAACTTAAGGGCAATTCATACCCCGGAAGAGGAATAGTAATTGGCAAGTCTGAAGACGGCAAGAGCGCTGTAACTGCATACTTTATAATGGGCAGAAGCGTGAATTCAAGAAACAGAGTATTCACAGAGACTGAGGACGGCATAAAGACCGAGGCAGCAGACCCCAGCAAGCTCTCAGACCCGCACCTTATCATATACTCGCCTGTAAGAGTTTTAGGCAACAAGACTATTGTTACAAACGGCGACCAGACAGACACTATATATGAGCTTATGGACAAGCAGCAGACATTTGAGCAGAGCCTGCGCACAAGAGAGTATGAGGACGATAAGCCTAATTTCACACCGAGAATCTCAGGCATCATGCACGTAGGCGACGGCAAGTACAACTACGCTATGAGCATACTCAAATCAGCAGACGGCAACCCTGATTGTGTCGAGAGATTTACTTTCACTTATTCTAACCCCCTTAATGGCGTTGGTCACTTTATCCATACATATATGGGTGACGGCTCTCCCCTGCCGAGCTTTGAGGGCGAGCCCAAGAAGGTAGCTATCCCTAATGATATCGACGAGTTCACAGCAAAGCTGTGGGAAGCACTCAATGAAGATAACAAGGTTTCTCTTTTTGTAAGATTTATTGACATCGAGACAGGCAAGGCTGTATCAAAGATAGTTAATAAGTATTCAAAATAATGAGCAAGACCCTGAAGCGTGCTGTTATCATCATCTGTATTTGTCTTGCTTTATGTATCGCTTTCCTTGCGCTGTGCTTTTTCAAGGTCATACATTTAAACGGTTTGTTTTCTGATGATTATAAGCTCAGAGGCGTTGATATTTCAAACTATCAGGGAACTGTTGACTGGCAAAAGCTAAGCTCGCAGGATATTGACTTTGCATATATCAAAGCCACTGAGGGCAGCAGCTATACCGATGAAAGGTTTGAATACAACCTGAGTGAAGCGCTTAAGACTAAGCTGTATATCGGTGCGTATCACTTTTTCAGCTTTGACAGCAGCGGCATCTCACAAGCCGAGCATTTTATAAAAACTGTGCCAAAGCGCAGCGGTATGCTCCCGCCTGTGATAGACCTTGAATACTACGGTGACTATTTCTCTGACCCAAAAGACAAAGAAGATGTAATTCCCGAAGTCATCGCAATGGCAGATAAGCTCGAAGCGCATTACGGTGTAAAGCCTGTGATATATGCCACCGGCAAGAGCTACAGAAAATACATCAAGGGTACTGAGCTTGAGCGATACCCACTATGGATAAGAAATGTATACATCAAACCATTTTTCGCAGATGAATGGGTGTTCTGGCAGTATGCTGATGATAACAAGCTCGAAGGCTATTCGGGCGATGAAGAAAACATAGATATGAATGTATTCTTCGGAAACGAAGAACAACTTAAAAATATGACGATAAACTAACAGGAGGTAAAAAATATGGCAAACGAAATGCTGCTCAAATACGGCTGCAACCCTAATCAGAAGCCGTCAAGAGTGTTTATGGAGGACGGAAAAGACCTTCCTATCGAGGTACTCAACGGCAAGCCCGGCTATATCAACCTGCTTGATGCTTTCAACGGCTGGCAGCTGGTAAGAGAGCTCAAAAAGGCAACAGGTATGTGCGCTGCAACATCATTCAAGCACGTATCCCCCGCAGGTGCAGCAGTCGGCAGACCGCTTACCGAGACAGAGGCTAAGATATACTTTGTAGATGATTTAGGCGAACTTTCACCTATGGCCTGCGCTTATGCAAGAGCAAGAGGTGCTGACAGAATGTCAAGCTACGGCGATTTTATCGCACTTTCCGATGTATGCGATGTTCCCACAGCTAAGATGATACAGCGTGAAGTATCTGACGGCATCATCGCTCCCGGCTACACAGATGAGGCTCTCGAGATACTCAAGTCAAAGAGAAAAGGCACATACAACATCATCAAGATAGACGAGAACTACGTTCCCGCACCTATCGAGACAAAGCAGGTGTTCGGTGTTACTTTTGAGCAGGGCAGAAATGAATTCAAGATAGACAACGAGCTTCTTACAAATATCGTTACCGAGAACAAGGATATCCCCGATGACAAGAAAGAAGACCTCGTTATCTCGCTCATCACACTTAAGTATACACAGTCAAACAGCGTTTGCTATGTAAAGAACGGCCAGGCTATCGGCATAGGCGCAGGCCAGCAGTCGAGAGTTCACTGCACAAGACTTGCAGGCAGCAAGGCTGACAACTGGTGGTTAAGACAGCACCCCAAGGTTATGGGCTTACAGTTTGTTGACGATATAAGACGCCCCGACAGAGACAACACTATAGATGTATACATCTCCGACGAGTATGAGGACGTTTTAAGAGACGGCGAATGGCAGAGACTCTTCAAGGTAAAGCCTGATGTTCTCACCAAGGAAGAGAAGCAGGAATGGCTTGCTAAGAACACAGACGTGGCACTCGGCTCTGACGCATTCTTCCCCTTCGGTGACAATATCGAGAGAGCAAAGAAGTCAGGCGTTAAGTACATAGCAGAGCCCGGTGGGTCTATCAGAGATGATAATGTTATAGATACCTGCAACAAATACGGCATGGCTATGGCATTTACCGGAATGAGACTGTTCCATCATTAATACATAGTTACAATACATTTACAAATATGTTAAAATAATAAATATTTTGTTGACAAGAGCAAGAAAATATATTATTATATATAGGTAGGAAATAATAATCAATTGTGGAAAAAGGAGAAATTACAATGAAGAAACTATTAGCATCACTTTTAGCAATGTCAATGGTATTTGCTTTTACAGCTTGCTCACTCACAGGCGACAGCGATGATGACGACAGCTCAAAGAAGAAGGACAAGAGCAGCTCTTCCTCTTCTGTAGTTGATAATTCAGAGGGTGAAAGCAAGGCTGACGATGAGAGCAAGGCTGACGACGCTTCCTCTGAGGCAACACTCGTTGTTGATGACACATCAAGCGAGGCAGAGCCTGATTCTTCCGAGGCAGAACCTGTAGTTGATGATGACAGCAGCGAGGCTGCTGCGCCTTCCGGCGATGCAGGCAACACACAGGGCAACGGCTACTCTATCGACATTGATGCAAGTGCATGGAAGGATATAACATCAACAGTATCCGGCGTTGACAAGGCATTCTCTTACGTAGGCGATACATCTGATCCGTACCTTGCAACTGCTAACTTCAACATCATCGCACAGGCTGGTGCCGGCAACACTAAGGTTACTGACTATGTTGACGTTATCAAAAAGCAGTATGAGACACTCGGCTACAAGATCGAGAACAGCGAAGAGCTTACATTCAACGGCTATGATGCTTACAAGGTTGAGACAACAGTTTCTCAGGCAAGCGTTACAATGAAGATGAACCAGCTCGTTCTTATCGAAAACGGCACAGCTTTCATAATCAGCTACGGCTCCGAGCAGTCTGTATTTGATACAGTAAAGCCTGAGTTTGATAAGGTTCTCGGCACATTCAAGGTATCGATAGTAAAATCAATATTCCCTGTTACCCTGTCATACGGCAGGGTAACATTATAATAAGAATAAAAAAGAAAAGAGGAATGTTATGAATATATTGGTAGTAGGCGGCGGCGGAAGAGAACACGCTATCATAATGAAGCTCGCAGAGTCAAAGAAAGTCGATAAGCTCTACTGCACCCCCGGCAACGGCGGTATAAGCAGATATGCAGAGTGCTTTAATGTAGGCGCTACAGATATAGAGGGCGTTGTTAAGCTTGCTAAAGAGCTTAAGCCTGATATGGTAGTTGTAGCACCCGATGACCCGCTTGTGCTCGGAATGGTAGATGCGCTTCAGGCAGAGGGCTTCAAGACATTCGGCCCGAAGAAAGATGCAGCAATAATTGAAGGCTCAAAGGTATTTTCCAAAGAGCTTATGAAGAAATACAAGATACCCACCGCAGGATATGAGGTATTTTCTGACAGTGAGAGCGCTATCAAGTATGTTAAAGAGCAGAACACCTACCCTACCGTTATAAAAGCTGACGGTCTTGCGCTCGGCAAGGGTGTTATACTTGCACAGAGCGAGGAAGAAGCCGTTGAGGCTATCAAGTCAATGATAGATGGCAAGCAGTTCGGTGACAGCAGCTCGACCGTTGTTATCGAGGAATTTCTCACAGGGCCCGAGGTATCTGTGCTTTCATTCACAGACGGCAAGACTGTTGTTCCTATGATATCATCTATGGATCACAAGAGGGCGCTCGACAATGACGAGGGTCTTAACACGGGCGGCATGGGCACAGTTGCTCCCAACCCCTACTACACCGAAGATATTGCCAAGGAATGTATGGAAAAGATATTCCTGCCGACTATAGGTGCTATGAACAAAGAGGGCAGAACTTTTGAGGGCTGTCTGTATTTCGGCCTTATGCTCACACCCAAGGGGCCTAAGGTCATCGAATACAACTGCCGCTTCGGCGACCCAGAGACACAGGTAGTTCTTCCCATGCTTGACTCTGACCTTGCAGAGATATTCGAGGCAATATACGACCACAGGCTCGCTGACCTTGACATCAAGTGGAAATCAGGCTACTGCACCTGCGTTGTTATGGCAAGCGGCGGCTACCCTGTCAAGTACGAAAAGGGCATCGAGATAAGCGGCCTTGATGACAAGGGGCAGATCGATGGCGCATTCGTTTATCATGCAGGCACAAAGCTTGCTGACGGCAAGTTCCTCACAAACGGCGGACGTGTGCTGGGTGTCACCTGCAACGCACTTACTTTACAGGGCGCACTTGACAAGTCATATGCCGCAGTTAAGAAAATAAGCTGGAAGGACGAGCACCACAGAACAGACATCGGCGGACGTGCGCTCAAAGCACTTCACAGCGACCCTCTCGATCTTGAATACAAGCAGGATATGGAGGACTACATCGAAGAAAACGGCGTATATTTAAGACAGTAATAAGCAACACCCGAGGGGTTTACGATAACCTCTCGGGTGTTTTGATTTTACTTATACAATCTATAAGAATTAAATGTGACAAATGTATCGGACTTTTGCTCGGAAAGCGGAGCCTTTCGAGTTGCGACGAGCTTGAAACCATTATTGAGTATGACCTTATTGCTTGCGATATTATCATCTACTGCCTCGATAACCAGCGTGTCAAAGCCCTTATCAAGAAGCTCTTTGATCACAGCTTCAAGGGCTTCCGACATATAGCCGTTGCCCCAGTAAGCCCTGCCCGAGCAATAGCCGATAACAGGCGCACCATAATGAAAGCCCACAACATCTATCATGCCTATAAGCTCACCTGTGGCCTTTATCTCAATTCCCCAGCGGTAGCAATCGGGTTTATTATACTCTTTTATGATATAGGAAACATATTCCTCGGTCTGGCTGATTTGGGTATGAGCGTTCCAGGTAACGTATTTCGCCACTTCGGGGTCGCTTGCCCAGCATTCAAAAATACGCTCGGTGTCGTCTTTGGTGATATATCTGAGCCTAAGCCGCTGTGTTTCAAGTTCATTCATCACAAGCTACTCCTTATACATTGAAGCGGAAAAGAACGATATCGCCGTCCTGCATAACATAGTCCTTTCCTTCAAGGCGGACAAGACCCTTTTCCTTAGCGCCATTCATACTGCCGCAGGCCATAAGGTCATCAAATGAAACCACCTCTGCACGGATAAAGCCCTTCTCAAAATCGGTATGTATCTTACCTGCTGCCTGGGGGGCTTTTGTGCCCTTAACGATAGTCCAGGCTCTTACCTCGGGCTCACCTGCTGTAAGAAACGAGATATAGCCCAAGAGCGCATAGCCTTCCTTGATTATTCTGTTAAGACCCGACTGTTCAAGGCCTAAGTCGGAGAGGAACATTTCCTTATCCTCATCATTCATATCAGATATCTCGGCCTCTATCTGCGCACATATAGGCAGCACGGCAGAACCCTCGGCAGCGGCTATCTCGCATACCTTTTTGTAGTTAGCATTAGTGTCGATATTGTTTCTGAAATCATCTTCCGAGAGGTTTGCAGCATATATAACAGGCTTAAGGGAAAGCAGGGGCGTTTCCTTAAGCGCTTCCCTCTCCTCATCTGTCATTTCAAAGCCACGGGCAGCCTTGCCCTCTTCGAGGTGAGCCTTGAGCCTTTCAAGAAAATCAACTATCGGAGCTAAGGACTTGTCGCCCTTCATAGCCTTCTTTGTTCTGTCAAGCTTACGCTCTATAAGCTCGACGTCAGCAAAGACAAGCTCCAGGTCGATAGTTTCGATATCCCTTGCAGGGTTTATCGAGCCGTCAACGTGGATAATATTATCGTCCTCAAAGCATCTTACAACGTGAACGATAGCATCGACCTCACGAATATTTGCAAGGAACTTGTTGCCAAGACCCTCGCCCTTTGATGCGCCCTTAACAAGACCTGCGATATCAACGAATTCAAGTGTTGCAGGGGTGAATTTCACGGGGTGATACATATCGGCAAGCTTATCAAGCCTTTCGTCGGGCACAGATACTATGCCCACATTAGGCTCGATCGTGCAGAACGGATAGTTTGCCGACTCTGCGCCTGCGTTTGTTAATGCGTTAAAAAGTGTGCTCTTCCCGACGTTGGGAAGACCTACCATACCAAGCTTCATATTAATGTTGTTCCTTCCATATCAGATTTCTTCTGTATTATCATCGCAGTCGATACCGCAGATGTCATCATCATCGTCCTTATCGCCAACGATGTGGTTGTTGTTGCCTATGCTCACGCCGTTTTTAACTGGTGAGAAAACAAAACCAACGATAATGCCAAGTAAAAACATAGCAAAGCATTGCCAGAAATAAGATACTGTTATCTTTCCTTCTACTGCGTTTAATTTTTCTTCCATTTTTCATTTCTCCTTTACTCAATAGATTTCAATGATTCGACCTCATCTATGCGCCTTATCTTAAAGTGCATAAGTATATTTATAAGCGCTGCAAAAACAATAGTAATCACAGCAGAAAAAACATAGGAATACCACACAAGCGAGCGGTTGAACATTACGATATCGACCTCGGAGGTGATAACAACAAAATGATGAAGTATCGCCCCAAGCCCGAAGCCCGCAAGAATTCCGAGAAGCGTTCCCACTATATTTTCACGGTAAATGTAGGCGCTCGTTTCGCTGTCATAAAAGCCCAGCACCTTAAGGGTAGCAAGCTCACGCCGCCGCTCGGTGATGTTGATATTTGCAAGATTATATAGCACCACAGTCGCCAAAAACCCTGCACAGATTATAAGCATAACAACCACGGCGTCAAGAGACGACAGCGAATCAACAAACCCCTCGGAGGATTCAGCCTTAAGAGATACACCCAGGAAATGCTTATCCTTGATAAGCTCTGTCTTTAAAGACTCAGTATCAGCATCTTGTGAAGCGTTGAAATACGCCATATTATATTCGGGCGATATTCCCGTAACGCTTGTGAAATATTCGGGCGATATATAAATATAGTGCATTATGTAGTTTTTAACTATTCTGCCCACCTTGAATTCATACGTTCCCAGCTCGGAAAGCTCGACCGAGATGCTGTCGCCCTCGCTCACGCCCAAAAAGTCGCTGTATTTCTCGGTGATAACAACGCTATCCTGCCCGAGCTCAAAGCTTCCGCTGTCATTTTGCAGATTCACAAAATCAGAAAGCGCCTCGGGGGCAGATGTCACCACAAGGTCAGCCGTTACGGTAGAGCCGTTCTTTGACTCTGACTGCGCCATATATTTCTTAAAGGGCAGTATCTCAGATATGCCGTTAAAACCCTTTAAAGTCTGCGAGCACTCGTTCATATCATAGCCCTTAGTCGAGTCATATGCAACAATGCCGTCATAGTACCATATCTTGCTGAATTGTAGTGTCGCCATAGAGCTTATCGAGTGCTTAAGGCCGAAGCCCGTCATTATAAGTGCCGCACAGCCAGCAACACCAACTATAGTCATAATAAAGCGCTTTTTATATCTTAAGAGATTTCGCACCGTGACCTTTGATAAGAATCCCAGTTTGTTCCAGATAAAAGGCATTTTCTCAAACATCACTCGCCTGCCCGCAGGCGGGGCTTTGGGGCGCATAAGCTCTGACGGCTGTGACCTGAGCGATACCCAGCACGCCCATATTACCGAAACTGCCACACACCCAAGCGAAACCGCAGTACAGTAAATGCAGTAATCAAGCTTGAACGGTGTATCAATGCTCGGCATATTATAAAGCATCTTATAGCAGCGGTAGATTATCTTCGGGAAGACCTGCATACCTATTGCCGAGCCTGCAACAGACCCGATAAACGCCGCACTAAGCCCGTAGAAAAGATACTTAAAGCTCACCGCACGCCCAGAATAGCCAAGGGCTTTATATGTGCCGATAAGCATACGCTCGTCATCGACCATACGGGTCATAGTTGTAAGGCAGACAAGCGCCGCCACAAGTATAAAGAACACGGGAAAAACCTTTGAAAGCTTGTCGATCTTCTGGCTGTCGCTGTAAAACGAACTGTAATCCTCGCTCGAATCAAAGCGGTCAAACTCATATATTACAGGCTCTTTGTGCTCTATGAACTTCTTTCTGTAATCCTCCGCCTGCTTTTTGAGTTCATATGCCTGTTTTTGGTAGTTATCAATCTTCTCGCCGTCACCCGAAAGAATGTCGGCTACTATGCTGAGTTTTGCCTGAAGCTGTGTTTTCTTGGCAGTCAGCAGAATAGTACTTTTGCCCTGCTTATCAGCAAGAGCAATATCTTCATCAAGCTGACTTAACTGCTTGTCATAGCTGCTCTTTGCCGCTTCAAGCTCAGGCTTTGGCATATTGAGCGCCGCTTCAAGAAGCTCGGCGTTCTTTTCAAGCACCGAGATATCCCTTTCGCCCCTTTGGGCTAAGGTCTTGTAGCGCTCATTTACGCTCTTTTCAAACGCCTCATAAGCATTCTGCTTTTTCTCCTTAACGGCATCTTTGTATTCATCAGAAAACGGCTCCATATCTTCAAGGCCGTCAAGCTTTATGAATATCTCGGTGTAGTAATCCGAAACAAAATCTGTCTCGGGCACCATTATATAGCTTAAGACCTCACCGCTGCCCACATCGGTAGCGTCACGGTCATAGCCGATATACAAGGGTGATGTTATGATACCCACTATCTCATAGGTATCTGTCTTGAAGGTCGAGAGAATATCCTCATTCTCATAGGCAGATTCAAGCTTTAGGGTATTGCCCACGGCAAATGTCGAGGGCGACGAAAGCTTTTTCTCAACCACACACTCACCTGATTTTTCGGGCAGTCGGCCTTCAAGTATAACAGGCTCGTTGAGGTAATTCTTGCTGTCGGGCTTTACGGTGTTACTGTAAGACATGACCTTAAGCACACAGCTTTTGTTATTATAGGTATAGAAAACGTCCTTTGCATACCCCGGCACAGCACCGCTTACGCCCTCTGCCTTGCGAACAGCCTCAACGTCCTCGCTTTTTATTCCGATAGATGACATAAGGCGGTAATCCATAAGGCGGGTCTTTGCAAAGTATTCCCTTGCGCTGTCTACCATATCGGGCATAGTAGCCTTAATGCCCGAGAAAAACCCACAGCCGAGCGCAACTATCAGCATTATTGAAAAATATCTTCCGAGAGATTTTCTTATCTCCCGCAACAGGTCACGATACCTTGCACTCTGCATCTGTTACCTCAAAAAATCAATCAGTCACCAAACATTTCCTTTGAAAGCCTGCCGAGTATCTCAATACCCTTGACGATGTTCTCATCTGTAGGTGTTGAGAAATTAAGTCTGAACGAGCGTGTTTCGTCAGATTCGTTGATATAGAAAGCAGTTCCGGGAACTATCGCTATCTTATACTCGGTAACAGCCTTTGTGCAGAAGTCGAGCATCTGCTGAGTGGTAACACCCTCGGGAAGAGTACACCAGATAAACAGGCCGCCCTGAGGTTTTGTATACTCTATCTTTGATGAGAAATTCTTAGCAATCTCATTAAGCATAAGATTAGTCTTTCTCTCATATACCTTGTGAAGCTTCTGAATATGCTCATCAAGGTCATATTTCTTTAAGAATCTGTAAGCGATCATCTGTGACCACATAGTTGTGTGAACATCAGCCACCTGCTTGCAGACAACTATCTTCTGAACGATATCCTTATGAGCGCAGACATAGCCTACTCTTATACCGGGCGAGAGGATCTTTGAGAATGTGCCGGAATAGATTACGCTTCCCTCGGTATCAAGGGTCTTTATACTCTTTATATCCTCACCTGCAAAGCGAAGGTCGCCATAGGGGTTATCCTCTAAGATAACTGCGCCGTACTTTTTGCAAAGCTCAAATGCAGCCTTTCTCTTTTCCCAGGACATAGTGTTGCCTGTAGGATTCTGGAAGTTAGGGATAAGGTAAACAAGCTTAACATTACCCTGCTTGAGCTTTTCTTCAAGCTCTGCAATATTGATACCGTCACTTTCAAGAGTAACGCCCTGAAGATCAACGTGATAGGATTTGAATGCATTGAGTGAGCCGATAAAGCTGGGCTTTTCAGCAAGAAGCACATCACCCTCGTTGCAAAGCACCTTAGCAGAAAGCTCATTTGCCTGCTGTGCACCGCTGGTTATGATGACCTCGTCATATTCGGGGTTATACACACCTTTCTTTGCAAGTATCTTCTTTACCTCATCACGAAGAGGAGTATAGCCCTCTGTAACGCCATACTGGAAAACTATGCGGGGCTCTTCTGCGATAAGCTCCTTTGATATCTCCTCGAGTTCCTTAACGGGGAGTGCATCGGGAGCGGGAGAGCCTGCGGCAAAGGATATAACAGCAGGGTCAGCCGAATGTTTAAGAATCTCTCTTATAGCCGATGCCTGAAGATGAGAAACCTTTTCGGAAAACTTGAATTCCATAATAAAAACAGTCCTTTCAAATATAAATCATACATATTTATTATATCATAATCAGACAGATTTTTCAAGTATCACGGGATAATTTTTAAATATAAAAAATACGCCGACATCTGATCAATCGGCGTATTGCTATTACTATTCAAAGCCACATAATAAAGGCCGTCTTATCTGTGCAGTTATAGCCTGCGTTTTTATAAAACGAAAGTGTCGCCTCGCTTTTTGAGCCTGTTAGTAGCATTATTTTATAGCAGTTTTCCTTTTCGGCTATCTCCTTGGCATAGTCAAGGCAAGCTGTAGCATAGCCCCTGCCACGAAAGTCAGAGTGCGTGACAACATTCTCAACAAATGCATACGGTCTTACATTTCTTGTAAGGTTAGGTATGATAACACATACGCATGATGAAACTATCCGCCCGTTTTCTTCACAAACAATTATATGGTGCGAGGGGTCTGACATTATCCTGCGCCAAGTGTTTTTGAGATTATCACTATCATCGGGAACACCGCTTTCGTGAAGATGAGTATAAAGCTCTAATAGCTCACCCAGTTCATGTTCATAAATCTCTCTGACCATTTGTCACCTCATAAAAAAGAGCGCCGCCAGAAAACTGACAAGGCGCTCTAAGATTTAATTCATCAGCTGCTTGTAGTAATGTACGAAGCAAGTACTGTTGCAAGGCTGCTTGCAGGCATTGTCTGGAGCCATACTCTGCCGGGGCCTGTAACCTTTGTGTTGAAGAAACCTTCGCCGCCGAGAAGCTTGTTGCCAAGACCCTTAACAGTCTCTATCTCCATATTAACGGAAGCGTCCATAACTGCGAGACAGCCTGTGTCGATAAGCATAGACTGACCTGCTGCAAGCTCATACATCATAACAGAGCCGTCTATTTCAAGAATGACCTTACCTGTGCCGGAGAATTTCTGCATAATGAAACCCTCACCGCCGAAAAGACCTGCGCCAAGCTTTTTCTTAAAGTGCATCTCCTGAACAACTGTGCTCTCACTTGCAAGGAAAGCAGACTTCTGTGCAATAACAGGGCCGTTTGATACATCAAGCACCATGATATCGCCCGGGAAGCTCGAGCCCATAGCGATCATACCGTCGCCGCCCATAGCTGTGTAGATATTCTGGAACATAGCCTCACCCTGAAGCGCACGAGAGAACATCTTACCGAGGCCGCCGCCCTTTGTCTGCATCTCCATATTGGGAGACATCCAGCTCATAGCGCCCTTCTCTGTGATGATCGACTCACCTGATGCAAGGGTACAGATAGCCACCGGCAAGGGAGTGCCTTTTACTTCAACATTCATACTAAAACCTCCGTTTTATAATTTTTTAAAAAGGGGCAACCGAAAATTGCCCCTTTATAATTTACTGCTTAACGCTTGTGTTGTAAACATTACCGTCAGCGATAGTGCCCTTTATGCCTGCCGCAAGACCTGCAAGACCCTGTATCTCACTCGGGATAATGATCTTTGTAGCCTTACCATCAGCAGCCTTGGAGAATGCCTCAAGGCTCTTGAGCTGGATAACCTGCTCATTCGGGTTAGCTTCATTGAGCTTTACGATACTGTCAGCAAGTGCCTGCTGTACCATATTGATAGCCTGCGCTTCACCTTCTGCCTCACGCATTTTCTGCTCTCTTACAGCCTCTGCGTGGAGTATAAGTGTCTGCTTTTCAGCTTCTGCCTTAAGTATCTGTGCCTGCTTGTCAGCCTCTGCACGAAGGATCTTAGCGTTTCTTTCACCCTCTGCAACGAGGATCTGAGCTTCCTTCTCAGCCTCAGCCTGAGTTACCTTTTCTCTCTTCTCTCTGTCGGCTTTCATCTGCTTATCCATAGCTTCCTGTATCTCACGGGGAGGAAGGATATTCTTAAGCTCGACTCTCTGCACCTTGATACCCCAGCGGTCGGTCGCTTCATCGAGTATCTTAGTGATGTTTGTATTGATTATATCTCTTGAAGTAAGTGTCTGCTGAAGGTCGAGGTTACCAACTATATTACGAAGTGTAGTAGCTGTAAGGTTCTCGATAGCGGATATAGGACGCTCAACACCGTATGTAAACTGCATAGCGTTTGTTATCTGGAAGAACACAACAGTATCTATCTGCATAGATACGTTATCCTTTGTGATAACGCTCTGAGGTTTGAAGTCAAGCACCTGATCCTTGAGCGATACTTTCTTTGCAACTCTGTCAAAGAAAGGAATCGTAACGTGTAGACCTGTATTCCATGCTGCGTGGAAAGCACCAAGTCTTTCAATTACATAAACATAAGCCTGAGGAACTATCTTGATATTGCCTATAATAACAAGGATAATGAATATCGCAAGTCCCAGTAAGATATAACCGCCTATTTCCATATTGATTTCTCTCCTTATTAGTTTTTATTTTGCAACGATAAGCTTAGCACCGCTTACCTCACGGACAGTAACGGAAGTGCCTGCGGGAATAAACGCATCGTCTGCCGAAACAGCAGCCCAATGAGTACCGTCAAGATTTACACGGCCAAGGCATTTCTCATTATCGATATCCTCGGTAACGATAGCAGTTTTGCCGATGTTTAACTCATAGTTCGTATCCTTGACCTCGCCGATAAACTTTCTCGCAAAGGGTCTCGTAACTATCAAAAGGACAGTCGATACGATCACGAACACCAGAAGCTGTACCCACAGCGGCAGCCCTCCGACTGCACAGAACATAGCAAAAAGCGCACCGATACCAAGCCAAATCGACACAAGCGCACCCGGAGTTGCCACTTCCACGATCACAAAAAATGCAAAAGCTATTGCCCATGCGACTATTAACATTGTTCCGCCCATTTTTTTCTCCTTTCTTAATGATAAACCATAGTGTTATGATTTTTGTTCTACACATTTATTATATCACATATATCATAAAATTTCAATAGTTTTAAACAAATTGTAAAGATATTAATTTTTCGTTAACTCCGTCCGAAAACTATTGCTTTTTCTACAATTGTATGTTATAATATTAAAGCTGTTTAGATTGTAAACAGCAGTATATTCGGAGACGTATCGAAGTGGTCATAACGGGGCGCACTCGAAATGCGTTAGTCCTTAACCGGGCTCGTGAGTTCGAATCTCACCGTCTCCGCCAAAAGCCCTTGCACTTTAGTGCAGGGGCATAATTGGGGCATTAGCGCAGTTGGTAGCGCATCACACTGGCAGTGTGGGGGTCAGGGGTTCAAATCCCCTATGCTCCACCAAAAACACCTTACCTAAAATGGTAAGGTGTTTTTATATTATCCATTATCACTTTCCTTTTCAAGACACATCTTATAAAGTAAGTCAATGCCGATAGCCCCAAGCGGTGCGGTTATAAGTATAGCAAGCACAGCCACCGACAGCACAAGTTTGCCGCAGGACAGACCGAGAGACAGCGGCACAGAGCCGATAGCCGCCTGAACTGTCGCCTTAGGGAGATATGCAACTATGCAGAACACTCGCTCTTTGGCATTAAGCTTAGTGCCAAGCATACAAATATATACGCCTGCCGCTCTGAAAATGAGTGCAGTAAATATAATAATAACAGCGCTCACACCTGCCTCAGCGGTATATCTAATATCAACGGCAGCGCCTACAAGCACGAACAGCAAGACCTCGGCCGCTATCCACAGTTTACTGAATTTCTCGCTAAGGCGTGATGACACTTCGACTGCTGACCTACGCTTGATAACACAAGCCATAGCCATAACAGCAAGCAGACCTGACAATGCCACATAGGGCTTTACATAGCTTTCAGCAGACATAAGCAAAAAGGATGCGGCTATAAGAATTATTACCTTGGTGCTGTTTCTTATCTTTCTGCCGTGGGCAAATGATGTTTCAAAGAGATAATACAAAACAAGACCAGACAAAGCACCGAGCAATACACCAAGTACTATAGAGATAGGAATGTCTGCAAAGCCTTTAATACTTGCAGAGCCGCCCTGAGCCATAGTAACAAAGGTTGAGAACAACACGATAACGAACACATCGTCACAGGAAGCGCCCGCAAGAATCATCTGAGGTATGCCCTTTTCAGTTCCATAGCGCTCATCTATGAGCTTTATCATTCTCGGAACTACTACAGCAGGAGACACAGCACTAAGAACAGCCCCCATAACAGCGGCCTCTGTTCTGCTGATATCAAAAAGCAGGGGTGCAAATATCACATAGCCCGTCATTTCAAAGCAGGCAGGAAGAAAAGACATCATAACAGCAGGGCGCCCTACCCTTTTTAGGTCAGACAGGTCAAGCGACAGCCCTGCTCTGATTAGAATTATTATTAGCGCCGTCTGCCGAAGCTGCGACGAAATACCGAGCACAGAATTATCTATAAAATCAAACATAAAAGGGCCAACAAGTATACCTGCGACGAGCATACCTATTATCCTCGGCAACTTCAGCGTCTGCGCCAAAGACGCCGCCGCAAAGCCGCCAAATACTATCACAGCAAAGGAAAACAGCATAAAAACACCTCACAAAAATCAAAAAAGCCGACAACTACTGCGTTAAAAAGCAGAAGTCATCAGCACATAATGCGGTTCAGAGCAAAGCTCTCGGGAGAACATCATTCCCATATATTCGTCTTTTACATTATATCACAGCCGCAAATAAATGTCAATAGCCGCCTAAATAATATACTTAAGAAAATATTTTCAGTCTTTTAGTATTTTTTTCAAAAAAAGACTTGACAACGTCCGCTTAATATGATATAATAGCATAGTCGATTGAGGATAGTCACCTGACTTCTTACTTCGCAGGTGTAGTTCAGTGGTAGAACCCTAGCCTTCCAAGCTAGTCATGTGAGTTCGATTCTCATCACCTGCTCCATTTGCGCCTTTAGCTCAGCTGGATAGAGCAACTGCCTTCTAAGCAGTAGGCCACTGGTTCGAGTCCAGTAAGGCGCGCCATTTACCCTCGGGTACGAGGGTTATTTTTAACATAATATGGTGGGTATAGCGTAGTTGGTTAACGCGTCAGTTTGTGGCACTGAAGACCATCGGTTCGAATCCGATTATCCACCCCATAGTGCTTGCCTTCAGGCAGGCACTTATATATGGAGAAGTCGCCTAGCCCGGTTTATGGCGCACGACTGGAACTCGTGTATGGGTTGATAGCTCATCGAGGGTTCGAATCCCTCCTTCTCCGCCAAGAACAGCCTTGCAGACACATAGTTTGCAAGGCTTTCTTTTTTGCATATGTGCTGTTGTTGCAAAATAATGCTGCATCAATCACCTGCTCAAATACACAAAAAGACCTGTTCACAAATTGAACCGAACCATTAAAAACGTACAGTGACAAAAAAGACCTCCTATGGTATAATATAAACCATAGGAGGTTTTGTTATGGCAAGAAATTACAGACAC
>CADAGC010000070.1 GCA_902787365.1 uncultured Ruminococcus sp.
GGCGTCGAAATCAACGTATTGACCTTTGGTGTTGTCAATCACCGTCACGTTATCATAGGTGTTGACGAACGGCTCTTTGTCACTGTTGTCAAAGACGGCGATACTACAGCCTGGCGTCCGATTGTTCAGTGAGCGTATAGCTGCATCGGTCAGCGCCTGTGTGTTATAGTTGACGATAACCACTTGGCGATTCTTGGCTTCCTTGAACTGAGGCGTGCCGGTCAGCTTACGGAATACCGATTCTTTCTCAGGTGTCCATTCGTTATACTTAAAAAAACGGCCTGTATAACGGTGGTAGAATTCCTCGATGTTATCATGCGTGCCGGCTCCTTTCATCCATTTGATAGATGCCCATTCCTCGATAGTCTTGGTGATATAATGCTTGAGGTAAGCTACGGAGAAGTCAGGTTTTTGGAATGGCTTCTGCTCGCACTTACGTCCGAGGGAGTCACAACACTCGAGTTGGGGAGAGTTAGGCAGATGAGGACAGAGGTAAAACGTCAGGTGACTGAATCCTCCGCGAACCATACATTTGACATGATGGTTCTCGGGGATGTTCTTGTACTGAACAAACTGCTCAGGCAGAGGCTCGGTGAAGCGCTCCTGCAGGCCGCGTCCATCGTCATGAACAAGACCGTTATCTCCGTAGTTCATCCAATTGAAGAATACACAGCCGAAGTTCTTGTAGTTATCCATCAGCTCGTATACCTTGGCATTGTATGCTATTGTCAGGTATTCGTCGAAGTCAAAAAAGGCAATCCATGCATATTTGTCACCGTATTTACGGTATACGGCGGAGTATGCGATACACTGAACTCCAGGCTTATCACGGAAATTCAGGATCTCTACGAAACCTTCGTCGATATAATCCTGCAGGACGTCTTCGAAGCGCTCTTCACCCTCGTGGTTGTTGTCGCATAAAAAGACATGGTTGAAGCCTATCTTCTTGTAGTGTTCGATAAACTCCCTCGCGTACCGGTTTTCTCTCCTTCCTATCACACACAGAGCAATTTCTCTACTCCTGACCGTTTTTCGGTCCTGATATATGGTAGTTCGGCCAATTTCCATAACTTATCTCTTTAATGCTGTTGATTCCACTTATGCCAATTGTTTTCGTTCGGTCTGTTTCCCCACTTGTCAGTATGCAGTCTGTTGGGTCGGCCGGCACCGCGTCCGGTTGCCACCGAGTATTTCTTCTTACGGCTTACCTTTCCGGTCTTGTCATCATCACTCTCCATAGCCTGCTCCGCCTTGGCGACTTTTATTTGCTGCTCGGTCTGTATTTCACTCAGATCCTCCTGCATATCTACGTTGGCGTCATTCTGAATCTCAAGACGCTGTTCCTCAAGCAGAAGTTCATCCATCTTCTCATCATGCTTCTCCTGCTGGATCTTAGCCCACTCAGCCGGTGTCGCGTACGGGTTCTTCTCCGAAGCGGTCTGCTTGGATAAGAAGCCGCCGATAACAGCTGTGTTGAGGTTGGTTATAAGCTCCGTCATGTTAACGTGGATGTAAGGCTCTATAAAATGACGTATGTTGGTGTTCTGGAAGGCAAGTCGCATCTCTGCTTCAACGCCATAACCGAAATTGAAGATTTCGACCATCTTGTCGATAAAACTGTCGAACTCCTGAGCGTCTATCATGGCACGCTCATAAGCGTCAGTGTACATGATCTTCAAGGCTACACCCGGAGTGTCACCGGATTTGAGCTCAGGTGTCTTGACAGCAGAAGACATCTTGTAGATATTCTCCTCCAGTTTATTCAGCTCGGCGGCATAGGCGTTACTTGCATCCTGTTTATTGAGGAACCCTATCTCACCGTCAGACGGCAGTAGCATAATCTTTGACGCATAGGTCATATCCTTGGTGGTCACCTCCTGGCTTCCTTCACCCTTGACATACATGATTGGCAGACCGAACTCATGGTTGCTGTGGGCAAGGTTGGAAAATGCGACCTCGTAGTTCTCGATAGCTTCCTCGGAATCAGTCCAGCACGGTCCGTTGTCATCACGATGATAAGCAACAGGGATGAATGTGAATCCATGCTCAACCTGCTCTTCCAACTGATAGCCGTCTACCGAGAAGAACTTGAAGATCATCTGCTTGGCCTTCTCGAAGATATTCCGCGGATCACCGTCAGCGACGAAACGATAATAATAAGTGTCATCCCATACATCGATATAACGTTTGGTAATACCACCGTCTTCATCGTAACTGCAGTAAGTACGGGCGAATGTACTGAGCTTACCGGTACGCATATCATAATGCGGATACAGACGGTCACCATTGAGGAAAGACAGAACTTTCCATCCGAAAGTACCTTTATCCAGGAAACCAACGAACGCGCCGTCACCGGTAGCCTTGATAGACTTCACGCCCTGATAGAAGGCAACTTCCATATTTTTGTTGGCCCATCCGTTACGGTGAGCATAGAAAATCTTTGTCTTCTCATCCGAGATATCCTTATCGGACAACTCGAACTGAATATCGTTACCGCACAGGTGTGTCAGATGTTTGGTGAGTATGATCTTCTGATAAGCGCATCTATAGATAATGATTTCGATTCTGTAAAAAAGTATGAGGGCGAGATATCTCAGATAATGAGCATATATAATATCGTCACCAATAAGACCGACAGCTACGATAATACCATAAGCTCGCTCAACAAGGAGCTTAAAGACCTTAAGAAAAGCGCCAAAAAGCCTAAGGAGAAGATAGACGCTTCAAGCACGGGCTATTTTGTAAGCTATGCTGACGGGTATGAGGTACTGCTCAATAAGGAAAAGTGTGTAAACCTCTCAAAGCAGCAGATACTCGATATCATTGAGGGCAACGACTCTGTAGCCAAGCCACCGAATTCTGCGGGCAAGCTGCTCAAAGACTATTCCTGCAAGATACTTATGGTAATAGACAATGACGAGAGGGTCGTGCAGGGGCTTTATCTTAAGGCGATGCTCAGCGCATCTAAGGAGACATACAATGTTTACGTTGATTCCGTCAAGGACACTGGCGACGGGCAGAGCATAGTTATTCTCTCCTGCGACAGCCTTGATGAAGCGCTCGTCAGTGAGCGTGTTCAGCGAATAGAGCTTGTCTTTGATGATTATACAGGCCTTAAGGTGCCAAGAGAGGCTATACGCTTTAATGAAAATAAGGATAAGGGCGTATACGTGATACTCGGTCAGGATGTGCAGTTCAAAAAGATAGATATTGTCTACGAGGGCGAGGATTACGTGCTTTCAAAGAATACATCTAACGAGGATTATCTGCTTTTGTATGATCAGATACTTCTGGAGGCGGTCAAAAATGGAAATGATGAATGACAAAGAAGATTTTGGCTATATCCTTGAAAATTATAAAGAGATATGCTATAATGTAAATAATGCTAAGGAAAAGTACGGCAGGGAAGATGTCAGCATAATGGCTGTCACAAAGACTGTTCCCTATGAAAAGGTCAATTTCGCCATTGAAAACGGCATAACACTTCTCGGCGAGAACAGGGTTCAGGAATATCTTTCCAAGAAAGACTTTTACGATAAAAGGGCGCAGGTGCATTTTATAGGGCATTTGCAGACCAATAAGGTAAAGTACATAGCGGATAATATTTCGCTTATTCAGTCTGTTGACAGCCTGAAGCTTGCAGCTGAGATAGACAAGCAGGCACTAAAGGCTTCACGCATAATGGATATACTTATAGAGATAAATATCGGTGATGAAGCTTCTAAAAGCGGCATTGACAGTTCACAGCTTTTTGAGCTTGTTTCACAGATATCAGAACTTGACAATGTCAGAGTAAAGGGGCTTATGGCGATACCGCCTATAGGTGCCGGCGAAGATGTCTTTGAAAAGATGAACGAGCTGTTTTGTCTTACAAAGGAAAAGGGCTTTGATAAAGTGTCTATGGATATACTTTCTATGGGTATGTCAGGGGATTACGAAATTGCAATAAAACACGGCTCTAATTTGATAAGGATCGGCACAAAGCTGTTCGGCGCAAGAAATTATTTGAAAGGTTGATTGAAAAATGGGTTTTGGCAATTCTTTTAAGAGTATTTTCTTCGGGAGCGAGATAATTCCCGACCCCGAAACAGAAGATAATGCTTATGAAAGCGAAAGCTACAATAATGAAGAAAATTATGAGGAGGAAACAAAAATGGCACAGGAAAGACCTATCAGCACATCATACGGTGAGTCTTCTAAGGCAAGGGAAACAAGGATAACATCTAACAGCTCGGTAAACGGCGCTCTGTCGCTTGTTCTTGCAAGACCCAATGATTTTACCGAGGTTACAAATATAGGTAATGACGTAAACGCAGGCAAGACTGTTCTTTTAAACCTTGAAACAGTTAAGAGCGAGGACGCAAGAAGAATACTTGACTTCCTCTCGGGTGTTGCTTATGCTAATGACGCTACAATAAAGATGATGGCTCAGAAGACCTTTGCTATCTACCCCGACAATGTTAAGTTCGAGGGCAAGGATCTTCTTAATGAGATAGAGAATAACGGCTACAGCTTTTAATGGGAAATAAAGATTTTCCCTTTATTCCCGGGCTTGATGATGATGAGAGGATACTGCTTCGCAATATCCTTGACAAATATGATAAATCGCAGGAGATCTATAAGCCGCTTTTTACCTTCTTTCTTGATGAGAGAAAAATAAGCCTTGCAAAGACTGTGCTTGCTTCACAAAAGGTACTGTTTGGTTAATATGTGTTCATCAATAAATTTATTGTATTTAAAGTTAGTTTTTGTACATATTAGTCACTTGTGTATGTGTGTGTGTAACATTGATAATTTTGATCCATTCTAGGCGCACTTATGTCGCTTGATATCAAGCGTGAGTGTATAGGCGATATCATAGTAGGTGAGGGCAAAAGTTGCACGTTTGTCTATGAAACTGTAGCCGATGATGTTTTGTCGGTAAGCAGGATAGGCAAGGTGGGCGTCAAGGTTAAAGAGGGCTTTGACGAAACGATAGTTTCGCAGATAAGCTTTAAGGAGATAAGCTCGACTGTTAGCTCGCTTAGAATGGACGGTGTTGTTTCCGCCGCCTGCGGTGTTTCGAGGGATAAGGCGTCATCGCTTATCAGATCATCACTTGTGAGCCTTGATCAGAAATGTGTGACCTCCGCTTCACAGAAAATAGATATCGGAGGGGTGTTCTCTGTAAGGGGGCACGGCAAATTTCAGCTTGTAAGCTGCCGTGATACTAAAAAAGGCAGAATAAATATTGTTATAAAGAAATATCTTTAATATCTTTAGGAGGATGGATTTATGCTTAGCGCAGGAGAAATAAGGGCAAAGACCTTTGAGACAACAAAATACGGCTTTGATACTGCCGAGGTTGCAGAGTTTTTAAAGCAGGCTGCTGCAGCTCTTGAAGAGGCAGAGGCTAAAAACAGAGAAAGCGAAGAAAAGATAGTTGCTCTCGTTGAAAAGATAAACGAATACAGAGAGGACGAGGAAGCTATAAAGGACGCTCTGCTTTCGGCACAGAAGGAAGCAAACAAGATCCTCAACAACGCAAAGACAGAGGCAAGAGATATGATAGAATCTGCCAAGACAGAGCAGATAAGAATATCCGAGGAAAGCTCTGCTGAGTGCGAGAGGATAGTTAAGGAGCACAAAGAAAAGTGTGCTGCACTTATCAAGGAAAACACAGAGGAAACTCAGAAATATATAGTTGACGTAAAGAACAAGGCTGCCGAAGAAGAGGCTAATTACGAAAAGCTCAAGGCAGAAGTTACTTACTTCAAGGCTAACCTTACAGAACTTTACAAGCAGCAGCTCCAGCTTATCATGCAGATCCCCGAAATGAGCGAGGAAGAGCTTGACGAGTATGAGGATTCTCTTGACGAGGAATACTACGATGACGAGCCCGCAGAGGATCAGGAAGCTGTTGAAGAGGCTGTAGAAGAAGCTGAAGAACAGGCAGAGGAAGAGCAGCAGAAGCTTGATGAGATATTCAACACAGGGTCTATCGAGCCTGTTATACCCAAGAATGACGTTTCCGAGCTCAGATTCGGCGCTAACAACTGATGATGCTGATACTCTCATTTGTTTTGATAATCGTTCTTACGGTGATAGATCAGATAATCAAGTTTATCGTTGTTAAGAATATTTCGGTAGGGCAGGTCATTGAGCTGATAAAGATCGGTGATAAAAACATACTTGACCTGACCCACATAAGAAACACAGGCGCCGCCTGGAGTATCATGCAGGGCAAGACCTGGTTTCTGATAGTTCTGCCGATAGCTGTGCTTATCGGCGGTATCATTTTTATGACCGTCAAGCGTAACAGCCTTAAAAAGTTAGAGGTCATAAGCATATCTATGATAATCGCAGGCGGTATCGGCAATCTTATCGACAGGATAAGGCTTAGAGAAGTCGTTGACTATATAAGTTTCAAGTTTATCGACTTCCCCGTGTTCAACTTTGCGGATATCTGCGTTGTTATAGGTGAGATACTGCTTTTGGCTTATATATTCTTCTTTGAGACCGATAAAGAAAAAGAAAAGAAGACTGCCAAGGCAGAAGAAGCCGACAGCAAGCAGACAGAAAAGGCGCAGGCTGATGAGTAGCTTTGTATTCACCGCCGAGGGTGATGATGTAGGTGCAAGACTTGATAAATGGCTTATATCAAAGGATATAGACATAACCCGCTCGTCACTGCAAAAGCTCATAGACGAGGGCGGCGTTAGTGTTAATGGCAAAGCACAGAGCAAGAGCTATAAGCTAAGAAACGGCGATACCGTTGAAATAACTATCCCCGAGCCGAAAGAGCTTGAAGTTGTGGCGCAGGATATACCGATAGAGATTGTTTATGAGGACGAGCATCTGCTTGTAGTAAACAAGCCAAAGGGTATGGTAGTTCACCCTGCCCCCGGCAACCCCGACAGCACGCTCGTAAACGCCCTGCTTTTTCATTGTAAGGGCAGGCTGTCGTCTATAAACGGCATTATCCGCCCAGGCATAGTTCACAGGATAGATAAAAACACAAGCGGCCTTTTGATAGTAGCAAAGACTGACAATGCCCATAACCATTTAGCTAAACAGATAAGCGAGCATTCCTTTACAAGGGAATACAGGGCTGTGGTGTGCGGCAAATTCAAGGAAGAAAAGGGCACGATTGATGCCCCCATAGGCCGTGATAAGCGTGACAGAAAGAAAATGTGCGTGTGTATGCAAAACAGCAAGCACGCCGTTACCAATTATGAAGTCATTGAACAGTATGAAAAATACGCATATATGCGCTTTATCCTTGAAACGGGCAGAACTCATCAGATAAGAGTTCACTCGGCCTACATAGGCCACCCCGTGCTGGGTGATGATGTTTACGGCAAGGCGTATAAGGGCATCGAGGGTCAGTGTCTTCACGCAAAGAAGCTGGGCTTCATACACCCCGAAACGGGCGAGTATATGGAGTTTGACAGCGAGCTGCCCGACTATTTCACGGGCATTTTAGAAAAGATAAGACAGAGGTAAATAAATGTTTGAGGATATCAGCAAGGTGCTGCTTATAACCGATATGGACGGCACATTCCTGCCCGCATCAAAAAAGCCGGGCGAGAAAAGCCTTAAGGCAATAGCCGAGTTTCAGAAAAAAGGCGGCCTGTTCTCTATCGCAACGGGCAGGGCTTTGCAGGCGGCACAGCAGTATTTCGGCGCGTTTAATGTCAACTGCCCCATAATAATGTGCAACGGCGGAATGGTCTACGATATAAACGAAAAAAGGCAGATTAGCGATGTTTATGTGCCCGCTTTTACTAAGGAGATAGTAAGGCAGATTCTTGCCGACAACCCCGAGATAGGCTGTGAGGTGCTTACTCTTGACGGTGTGTATGTGCCGCAGATGAACGAAACAGAAGCACAGCACAACGTCATCTGCAAGGTCGAGCCTATTCTCTGCACCCTTGATGAAATACCTGATAACTGGTATAAGGTGCTTTTTGCTTATGACCCTGATAAAATGGATAAGCTCATAAGCTATGTCGAGTCAAAGAACTGGCAGGGCGTTGATTTTGTTCGTTCGGCCAAAGAGTATTACGAGATACTGCCGCAGAATATCTCAAAGGGCGCAGGCCTTGAAGCTATGCGAAGCCTTTGCGGTATGCAGGATAATACATTTGTGGCGGTAGGGGATTATAACAACGATATCGAGATGTTAAAAGCCGCAGATATCGGCGTGTGCCCCTCAAATGCCGTGCAGGAGGTCAAGGATATCTGTGATATCGTGCTTGATGTTTCCTGCGAGGAGGACGCCATAGCGACGGTAATAGATATTATTTATTCACGAGTCAAGTGAAGCCGTTTTCGGCTTTAATATATTTTTGGAGGTTATTGTATGGACGCAGGTTTAAAAAAGAAGCTTGAAATTCAGGCTTGCAAAGTACGTCTTGGTATTATTGAGGGTGTATTCAACGCTAAATCGGGGCACCCGGGCGGCTCGCTCTCGATAGCAGATACGCTTACATATCTTTATTTTGCAAAGATGAACGTTTACCCCGATAAGCCCGATGAGCCGGGCAGAGACAGGTTCGTTCTCTCAAAGGGTCACACAGCACCCGCTCTTTATTCCACACTCGCAAACAGAGGCTTCTTCTCAACTGATGAGCTTAAGAGCCTGCGTCATATAGGCGCAATGCTTCAGGGTCACCCCTGCATAACTATTCCCGGCGTTGATATGTCCTCCGGCTCACTTGGTCAGGGAATATCGGTAGCCTGCGGTATGGCACTTTCTGCTAAGATATCGGGTGACGCTTACAAGGTATACACAGTTCTCGGTGACGGTGAGATACAGGAGGGTCAGGTATGGGAAGCTGCAATGTTCGCCGCTCACTACAAGCTTGACAACCTCGTTGCTGTAGTTGACAACAACGGCCTTCAGATAGACGGCAACATCAAGGACGTTATGTCGCCCTACCCGATAGTTGACAAGTTCAAGGCTTTCGGCTGGCACGTAATTGAAATGGACGCACACGACTTTGACTCGATAGAAAAGGCATTTAACGAAGCTGAAACAGTCTGCAATCAGCCTGTTGCTATCATTCAGAAGAGCGTAAAGGGCAAGGGCGTTTCGTTTATGGAAAACAACGTTTCATGGCACGGTACTGCACCTAATGCAGAGCAGTATGAGCAGGCAAAGAGCGAGCTTGAGGCTGCACTTGCTGAACTCGAAGCAAACTAAGAAAGGAACGGTGTTTATAAATGGCTGACGTTAAAAAGATAGCTACAAGAGAGAGTTACGGCAACGCACTTGCCGAGCTTGGCGATAAATACGATAACCTCTATGTTCTTGATGCAGACCTTGCTGCTGCAACAAAGACAGGTATATTCAAGAAAAAATTCCCCGAGAGACATTTTGACTGCGGTATCGCAGAAGCTAATATGATGGGCGTTGCGGCAGGTCTTGCTGCAACAGGCAAGATACCCTTTGCTTCTACATTTGCAATGTTCGCAGCAGGCAGAGCTTTTGAGCAGGTAAGAAACTCAATAGGCTACCCCCACTTAAATGTTAAGATAGGCGCAACTCACGCAGGTATTTCTGTTGGTGAGGACGGTGCTACACACCAGTGCAACGAGGATATAGCTCTTATGAGAACTATCCCCGGAATGGTAATAATCAACCCCGCTGATGATGTTGAAGCTAAGGCTGCCGTTGAGGCTGCTATACTTCACGAGGGCCCTGTTTATATGAGATTTGGCAGACTTGCAGTTCCGGTATTTAATGACCCCGCAACTTACAAGTTCGAGCTTGGAAAGGGCATAAAGCTTGCTGATGGCGAGGATATCGCTATCATTGCTACAGGCCTTATGGTAAACGAGGCAATTGAAGCTGAGAAGCAGCTCAGAGCTAACGGCATAAAGGCTACAGTTATCAACATTCACACTATCAAGCCTATTGATGAAGACATCATTGTTGAGGCTGCAAAGAAGACAGGTCTTGTGCTCACAGTTGAGGAACACTCCGTAATAGGCGGCCTCGGCTCTGCCGTTGCTGATGTTCTTGCAGCTAAGTGCCCCACAAAGCTTATCAAGATAGGCGTGAACGACGAGTTCGGTCACTCTGGTCCTGCTGTTGAGCTTCTCAAGCAGTTCGGTCTTTCGGCTGACAATATCGTTAAGACAGCTACAGAGGCAGTTAAAGCAAAATAATTCTTTGGCGGGTGGGCTTTCGGCTTGCCCGCTTTTCACATTTTGAGAACCCCTGATATATTATAGTCAGGGGTGATTTTATGCGAAGATATACATCAAATGTCCTTAAGCTGTCTTATATCGTCATTGTTATGCTTATTTGTCTGGTTTTGCTGATAGGTGCGGCGTTTGCAAGTTTTCAAAAGCGGCTTGAAAGCATTGTCTGCCTTACAGCTGAGCAGCAGATAAGTGATGTGATATACTGTGAGCTTTACAGCTATCTAAAAGATAAGGGCGAGCTTAGCGATTTTATACGTGTTAGTTATGATAATGACAACAATATAACAGGCATAACGATCGACTCGGCAAGAATAAACTCTGTCAACAACGAGCTTGGCATACGCCTTTCCGAGGCGGTTGATAAGCTTTGTGACGGTAAGTCGACTTTCCCGGCGGGAACGGTAAGCGGCATTGATATCTTAAGCGGCAGGGGTTTTGATATAAGTGTAAGATATCACAGCATATCTAATGTAAACACCGACATTGTCAGCGAATTTGAAGAGTGCGGTATCAACCAGACCAAGCACACCTTAAAGCTTGTTATCACCACCGATATAAACGCTGTAATGCCCTGTAAGGATATGGATATCACCACGAATCAGGAGTTTATCTTATCAGAAACGGTGATTGTCGGTAAAATACCGGAGGTTTATTTGAATAAGAAATGAAAAATCTCGCCAAACTCTTGAAATTATTATAGTTTTGTGGTAAAATAAATGTATATGTGTTTGGGAGTGTGAGAAATGGATAAACAGGCTGCCGAAAAAAGGATAAATGAACTGGTTGAGCTTTTAAACCACCATGCATATCTTTATTATGTTCTCGACCAAAATGAAATTGAGGACTATGAATATGATATGCTTCAGCGTGAGCTTAAAGAGCTTGAAGAGCAGTTTCCCGAGTTTATCAGAAAAGACTCCCCGACACAGCGTGTGGGCGGAATGGCGCTCTCAACATTTGAAAAAGTAGAGCATAAGGTGCAAATGGGCTCTTTGCAGGATGTTTTCTCGTTTGAAGAGGTCAAGGCCTTTACAGAGCGTGTTACCTCGCAGGTGAGTGACCCTGAATTTGTGGTCGAGCCAAAGATAGACGGCCTTTCAGTCTCGCTTATGTATGAAAACTCTGTTTTAACTGTCGGCTCTACAAGAGGTGACGGTTTCGTGGGTGAGGACGTGACTGCTAATATCAAGACTATTCGTTCTGTTCCGCTGAGCCTAAAAAAAGACCTGCCGCTTATAGAAGTAAGAGGCGAGGTGTATATGCCGAGAAGCGCTTTTGAAAGCTTAGTAGAGGAGCAGGAGATAAACGGCGAGCAGCCCTTTAAGAACCCCCGAAATGCAGCAGCAGGTTCGCTCAGGCAGAAAAACTCAAAGATAACTGCACAGAGAAAGCTTGATATATTCTGTTTTAATATTCAGCAGATAGAGGGTGAGGATATCACCTCTCATAAGCAGTCGCTTGATTATATCAGCGAGCTTGGCTTCAAGACGGTCCCCGGCTATAAAAAGGTAAAGACCTATGATGAGATAGCAAAATGTATCGAAGAGATAGGCGAGAAGAGATTTTCGCTGCCCTTTGATATAGACGGCGTTGTAATAAAGGTCGACAGCTTTTCACAGCGTGAAATGCTTGGCAAAACGGCCAAAGTTCCAAAGTGGGCTGTGGCTTATAAATTCCCGCCCGAGGAAAAGGATTCAAAGCTGCTTGATATTGAAGTCAATGTCGGCAGAACAGGCGTGCTGACACCAGTAGCGGTGTTTGAGCCGATATTCCTTGCAGGCACGAGCGTTTCAAGAGCAACGCTCCACAATCAGGATTTCATAATAGAGAAAAACATCTCCATTGGTGATATAATAACAGTAAGAAAAGCGGGCGATATTATCCCCGAGGTCTTGGCAGTAAAGCAGAAGCTTTCGGGCGATTCGCACTTTAAGCTGCCCGATAAGTGCCCCGTCTGCGGTGCGGCTGTCGAGAGAGTTCAGGACGAAGCAGCTATAAGGTGTACCAATGTCGAATGCCCTGCACAGCTTTTCAGAAAGCTTGTTCACTTTGCGAGCAAGGGCGCTATGAATATCGACGGCTTGGGTCCGCAGATTGTCAGACAGCTGCTTGACAGCGGTCTTATCAAGGGAATAGCTGACCTGTATGAGCTTACAGCTGAAAGACTTTTGTTCTTAGAAGGTTTTAAGGAAAAATCAGCAGATAATCTTGTTAAGGCGATAGATGTCTCAAAGAGCAACTCACTTGATAAGCTTATCTTCGGCCTTGGCATAAGAAATATAGGCGCTGCTTCGGCAAAGCTTCTGTGCGAAAAGTTTGGCGACCTTGACAATATGCTTTCTGCTTCGGCTGATGAAATCGCTGAAATAGACGGCTTTGGCGATATAATGGCGGCAAGCGTTCACGAAGCTTTTAATGATGAGCACCTGCTCTCGCTTATTGACAGGCTCAAGGCCAAAGGCGTTAACATGAGCTATCAGAAAGCGCAGGTAGATGACCGCTTTGCAGGCAAGACTTTTGTGCTGACGGGCACTCTTCCTACAATGAAGCGTGACGAAGCCAAAGAACTTATCGAAAAATACGGCGGTAAAGCAAGCGGCTCGGTATCAAAGAAAACAAGCTATGTGCTTGCAGGCGATGAAGCAGGCAGCAAGCTGACAAAAGCTCAGCAGCTTGGCATAAAGATAATATCGGAAGAAGAATTTCTTGAAATGATAAAATAACTATGGGATAGATAATACACAAAAGGAGGAGCGAAAATGTATAGGATAGCTCAAAAGCGTGTCCTCAACGAGCAGGTCACACTTATGAAGATAGAGGCTCCATACATCGCTGCTAAGGTAGATGCAGGACAGTTTATAATATTCAGAGTTGACGAAAAGGGCGAGCGTGTTCCGCTTACGGTAGCAGATGCTGATAAAGAGGCGGGAACTATCACTATAATATTCCAGTCGGTAGGCGGCTCAACAAGGAAGCTCGCTGCTCTGAACGAGGGCGACAGCATTCTTGATGTTGTGGGGCCTCTGGGTGTCGCAACAGAGTATGAAAAGGATATAAAGCGTGTTGCGGTTGTCGGCGGCGGCGTTGGCTGTGCTATTGCATATCCTCAGGCTAAGAAGCTGCATAATATGGGGGTTTATGTTGACCTTATCGCAGGCTTCAGAAGTAAGGATATAGTCATCATCGAGGACGAGATGAGAGAGGCGTGCAACGAGCTTCATATATGCACAGATGACGGCTCATACGGATACCACGGTTTTGTTACCAATAAGCTGCAAGAGCTTATTGACGGCGGCGCAAAGTATGACGAGGTAATTGCTATTGGCCCCGTACCTATGATGAAATTCATCTGCAAGGTCACAGAGCCTTATGAAATAAAGACGTTAGTATCGCTCAACCCAATTATGGTAGACGGAACGGGAATGTGCGGCGGGTGTCGTGTTACTGTTGACGGCAAGCTTAAGTATGCCTGCGTTGACGGTCCCGACTTTGACGGCCATAAGGTGGATTTTGATGAACTTATGAGAAGAAACGGCACATACAAGGAGCAGGAAAAGGCTCACGTTTGCAATCTTACCGGGGAGGTGAGGGGCAATGGCTAATATGCAGCCGACCAAAACTCCCGTTAAAGAGCAGGAGCCAAAGGTAAGAGCAAGGAACTTTAAAGAGGTAACTCTCGGCTACACCCCAGAAGAGGCTATGAACGAGGCCGCAAGATGCCTTAAATGTAAAACACCTATGTGTAAAACGGGCTGCCCTGTAAGTGTAAGGATTCCCGAATTCTTAGACAAAGTCGCAGCAGGCGAGTTTGAAGAGGCCTATACGATAATCAAATCGACAAACAGCCTGCCCGCAGTAACAGGGCGTGTTTGTCCGCAGGAAAGACAATGCGAGAGCAAGTGCGTAAGAGGTATCAAGGGAGAGCCTGTTGCAATAGGCAGACTTGAACGCTTCTGTGCAGACTATGTTAGAGAGAACGGCTCATCAAAGAAGGCTGACAAGCCCGTATCAAACGGCCATAAGGTGGCTGTAGTAGGCGCAGGCCCCTCGGGTCTGACCTGTGCAGGCGACCTTGCAAAGCTTGGCTATGATGTTACGATATTTGAAGCTTTCCACACGGCGGGCGGTGTGCTTATGTACGGCATACCCGAATTCAGACTACCCAAGGCGATAGTTCAGAATGAGATAGACGGCCTTAAAAACCTCGGCGTTGATATAGAAACGAATATGGTAATAGGCAAGGTGCTCTCGATAGATGAGCTTCTCGACAGAGGTTATGAAGCTATATTCGTAGGTTCAGGCGCAGGCCTGCCGAGATTTATGGGCATTGAGGGCGAAGGTCTTGTGGGCGTATACTCCGCCAACGAGTATCTGACCCGAATAAACCTTATGAAAGCCTATCTTGAAGATTATGACACGCCTATCAAGAAATCACGCTCGGTAGCTGTTTGTGGCGGCGGCAACGTTGCTATGGACGCTGCGAGGAGCGCCATGAGGCTTGGTGCAGAGCACGTATACATCGTATACAGGCGCTCGCTTGACGAAATGCCCGCAAGAAAGGAAGAAGTCAACCACGCTATGGAGGAGGGCATAGAATTCCTTGTGCTCAACAATCCTGTTAAGATAGACGGCGACGAGAACGGAAATGTCAAGGGTATGACTTGCATAAAAATGCAGCTTGGTGAGGCTGACGAAAGCGGCAGAAGGAGCTCTGTTCCCGTTGAGGGCTCTGAGTACGAGCTTGATGTTGATACCGTTATAATGGCGATAGGTACATCACCGAATCCCCTTATCCGCTCGACCACACCGGGTCTTGAAGCCAACAAGCGTGGCTGCCTTGTGGTAGACGAGGAAAGCATGAAGACCTCGAAGGAGGGCATTTATGCTGGCGGTGATGCTGTGACGGGCGCTGCTACTGTGATTCTTGCTATGGGTGCCGGCAAAAAGGCCGCTGCTCATATTGATGAATACATAAAACAAAAGAACAACTGATCGGAGGAATTATTAATGAACGCAACTATTTTTGCAGAGGCTGCTGCAAACTCGACAACACAGATGCTTGTGACATTTCTGCCGCTTGCGCTTATCTTTGTGTTTTTCTATCTCTTTATTTTAAGACCTCAGAGAAACCAGGAAAAGAGAGACAAGCAGATGAGAGAGAATCTTGAGATAGGTGATGAGGTTGTAACAAACGGCGGTATCGTGGGTATTGTTTTCCAGGTCAAGGAAGACACCGTTGTTATCGAAACGGGCAGTGACAGAAGCAAGATAAGAGTTATGAAGTGGGCAATTGCCAAGAGGCTCACCGAACACGAGGACGGCAAGTGATCTTGCAAAAAAAGCATAATAGTATTCAGGCGGGCTCGGAGGTTTTCTGAGCCTGCTTTTTATGTATATAACACCCTGATAGCTCCTGAAATGAAAGTACAGAAAAACAAAAAGCTCTGAACCGGCGTATATACGTCAGTTCAGAGCTATAAATGTTGGCGCGGATTGAGAGATTTGAACTCTCGCGCCCCTTTCGAGACCTACTCCCTTAGCAGGGGAGCCCCTTCACCACTTGGGTAAATCCGCAGAATATTTAATTGGCGGACAGGGTGGGATTCGAACCCACGGTACGTTGCCGTATCACCGGTTTTCAAGACCGGCTCCTTAAACCACTCGGACACCTGTCCGTGAATCATTTTTCACGACTTAATTATTTTACCATATTTTTTGTGATTTGTCAATAGCTTTTTGAAAAAAACTTGCGTATATTATTAGATTTAATGTGATGTTGACATTATATTTGAAATATGCTATAATTTAACAAATATATGCACGGCAGGTGAGTTATTTGATCACGTTTTTTATTGATGATGATGCGCTAAAGCTCTTGGAAGATTGGGCTTACGATTATAGTGACTTGGTCATACGATTTTGTGATGATATAACACCTAAATTCAAAAAAGCCAGGATAATAATTCAGACCAATGGAAAGGATGCTGTCGATCTAAGATATGATGTATCTCTTGATAAGATAGCCTTTTTGTATGTTCCTTCAACAGGAAAGGAGCAGATAAGATTTACTGTAAAAAATGATCAGAGATGTGAAGCACATTATAAAATTTCCAGCAGATTTGAAAAGATAGCTACTTACTATATTAATATTTCCTATGTGTTTTTAAGACTTAATACATTTCTTTTGTATGGTGAGTATTCTTCTGCCGCAAAAAGAGCTATGAAGAAAGTGAACTTTTTTGAGTTTAAAGAGGACACTTTCTTTACCTTGGTAAGTAAGAAAAAACGTGTTGTCTTGGATACTTGCAAGATAAAACCCGACGGTGAAAACTTTATAAAAGAATAAAAATATGCTGCCCTGCCCGATATAAGACAGGGCAGTATTTTTAATATATGGTTGATTTGTGCTTTATCTTTCTTGTGTAGGCCTTTTTGTTCTTGTGGGGGATATCAATTGGTTTGACAGTGCCCCAATCGCTTCGGCCTTTGAGGTCTATTCTGCGCTTTTCCTTTTGGCTCAGCTTTTCGTATGAAATAAGTACTCGCATATATCATTCCTCCCCAGCCTTGAAGTTGTAGATAGGCTTGATTATATCAACTATCTCTGCTGTATCTGTGATGTTGTTGACTATATCCTCCATGTTCTTGTAAGCCATAGGGCTTTCATCAAGGGTGGCAGAGCTTACAGAGGTGGTGTAGATGCCCTTCATTTCCTTCTTGAACTGCGACACCGTCAGCGTGCTTCTTGCCGCCCCTCGTGATAGCAGCCTGCCTGCGCCGTGAGGTGCTGAGTAGTTCCAGTCAGGGTTGCCCTTGCCACGGCAGATAAGGCTTCCGTCACGCATATTTATGGGGATAAGCAGTATCTCGCCCTCCTGTGCCGAAACTGCGCCCTT
>CADAGC010000071.1 GCA_902787365.1 uncultured Ruminococcus sp.
TGTCTGTAATTTCTTGCCATAACAAAACCTCCTATGGTTTATATTATACCATAGGAGGTCTTTTTTGTCACTGTACGTTTTTAATGGTTCGGTTCATTTTGATATTCCTCGGGGTCATTTTTTAATCCGTAATTATGCATTATGCATTTTGAATTGTTTTGACTTTAATATTCGTCAAAGCACATTGGTCGCCGGTAAGTGCGGCGTAGACCTGCTCGTTAATGCCCGTCAGCACGGCGGTCGAGCTAAGGGTTATGCCGCCGTTTTGTGAGGTGACGGTTATGCTGTTACCCTCTCTTGTGATAGTCACGGTGCAGTCAAAGCCTTTCTTGTTGAGCTTTTTCCACTCGTCCCAGCCTGTGAAGTCATCACTCATGCTCACGCCCAGCCTGCATGAACTTGCAGGATCGCACTCCCAGCACTCGCCGTCAAGCCGCATCAGTGCAAGGTCACGGTACCCCTTGCCGCCGCATACGCCGTTTGGCGATGTGAATATGTTGATAAACGGGCAATGCCATACAAGCCGTGCGGTGGGCAGGCTCATTGTGTGGAATGTTATCACCGTCTTCTTTCCAAGCGCTATACCCTGCGACGAAGCCGTGCGGTAGCCGTCTATCTGAACATTGGGCATATCGCCCACCGTGTCGTCAATGTAGCTTATCTCCTCGGCTATCCTCGGAATATAGCCCTCAGCTATGGGGTCAGTCGCCTTGTCTATCTTGATCCCGCTTATGGTAACATTCTCGCCCGTAAGCCCCAGGTATGAAAACCTCGAACTGTCGGGCAACGCTATCACGGTCTCGACTGTCTGCTCGGCGCTTTCAAACCTTATGAGCACATGGTCTTTGAGCTTTACCGCCTCGATGCGGTATTCGTGCTCTTTCAAAGCGCTCTTGTCAGCTTTTTTCTTTTCGGTCTTGCTCTTTCTTATGTTTTTGGCATCGACCCTGCCGTCAGCGAAGAACTCGCCGTATTCAAAGTAGTTTAAGTCTTTGCATTCCCTCTCGGTGGTGTGAACTCTGCCGTCAAGCGAATCAAACAGCACCGCCGAAACGCTCGCCCAGCTGCCCTTTGCTTCAAAGCGCATGGTGGTCATATGCTGCGAAAGCGGCACGCCCTGCATAACACAGCTTCTGTGCTTATCAATAACAGTTTCGCCGTTTGCAGACGAAAGCTCTGTAATGTCGCCCTTTTCTTTCATCTCATACTCTGTGTCAAGGTCGATAAGGTGCAGCATCATTCTCGCATATTCGGGGTCAAACTGCGTGCCTATGCCCTTTACGAACTCCTCACGCACCTTCTGCTGCGGGATCGGGTCACGGTAGCTGCGCTTTGATGTCATGGCGTCGTATGCGTCCGCTACCGAAACCATCCTCGCTATATCGGGTATCTCCTCGCCCTTTAAGCCGTTGGGGTAGCCACGCCCGTCATACCTTTCGTGGTGGAAGCGTGCGCCAAGGCTTAAGAATGGGAATTCGCTTATGCTTTGCAGTATGTGTGCGCCCACGTCGGGGTGAGATTTTATCGTCTCAAACTCCTTGTCGGTAAGCTTGGTCTCTTTGTTTATGATGTTTCCGGGAACGCCTATCTTGCCTACGTCATGCAGTAGTGCCGCATAGTAGACCTCGTTGCATTCCTCGGTGCTCTTGCCCGTCATCTCGGCAAGCTTTCTCGAATACTCCGCCACCCTCGACGAATGGCCGTGGGTGTAGGGGTCTTTGGCATCTATGGCGTTAACGAGTGCCGTTGCCGTCTGCTCGAAGAATAGGCGCAGCTTTCTGTGCTGTCTCTCACGCTCAATGTAGCCTGCGGTCTTGCGCTTAAGGTAATACTTGGCTATGAGCACCATGATTATCATAAATACTACGCCGCATATGGAGTAGAACCACCAATGTTCGTAGAATGTGCGCTTCTTTTCTATCTTGAAAGTAACCGTCTGCCTTACCTCGTGGGTCTTGCCGTCAATGAGCGACAGGCAGAACTCATACTCGCCGCCGCTAAGATTTGTGTATCTCACAGGCGCCATATCCGATTTGTTGACGGTTATCGGCTTGTCATCAGCGCCATTCAGGCTGTACTGGATAAGCGGGTCGTGCATGGTGTAGGTCAGCGCATAGCCGTAGATAGTTATGTTCTTTGCAGACGAGGGCAGAGTGAACACCCCGTCATCATCGGGGTAATATCTGTTCTCGCCGTCGTCAATGTATGGCAGGCTGAACTTTATATCCTGCTTCTGCGAGAAGTATGAGTCGATGTTTACAACACTAACTCCGCTTCGGCAGGCTATGTAGAGGTCGCCGTTGTCGTCAAGGAAGCTGTATCCGCCGTCGGTAGGCACGCTCGACAGACCGTCCGCCACGCCGTAGAAGTCATACTCAAACTCATCCTTTGTGAGCATATCCTGCACAGCGACAACATATATGCCATTAGATGAAAGTACCCACGCCTTGCCATTCTTGTCAAAGAATATATCGTAGTTATCCTTGTAGGGGAAGCCCTTGACGTCGTGTATCACACCGTCCTTGATGTACTCCACCGAGTTTGAGGTGATCAACCATATAACGTCATTCTTGTCGTCATATTTCAGTCTTACTATAACGTCACTTGTCAGCCCGTCGCTTCGTGAGAGGTGGGTTATAACGCCCTGCTCCTCGATGTATATGCCGTCACCATTGGTGCCGAGGTAGTATTTGCCGTCCTTGGTGGCAAGGGCTGTCAGCACAAATGTGTTGCGAAGCCCCGAATTCTCCGTTACCGAGAATTCTATCTTGCCGTCCTTTATCACCGCAAGGCCGCCGCTTGTAGATGCAAGCACCGCACCGTCGGGGGCTATGCTCAGACTGTTTATCGTGTTGCTGGGCATACCGTTTGATTCGATGTAGTTTTTCTTGCCGCCGTCCTTGTCAAATCGCCAAAGCCCCCCGTCGTATGATGAGGTAGCGACCCAGATGTTACCCTCGTTATCCTCGGTCATGCAGCTGACCTTTATGCCGCCAATATCACCAACGATATCAGACGAAGCGTAGTGATAATCCATATCAACTAAATCAAGCCCCTCGTCGCCGCCGATAAATATCATGTTGTCATACTTGCACACAGCATTAACGGCGGGGGATTTTATCGCATAGTTGTTGTAGGTCGAAAACTCAAAAAACCTGTTGGCGACTATCTTCATAACGCCCTGCTTTGACGAGGTGAACCACAGGTTGCCCTCCCAATCCTCGGTCATGCTGCTGATGCCGCCGTTTAGGGGCACATCTTTGAGCAACCTGAAATCATTATTCTCGTCAAGATAGAACACCATACTGTTGATAAGCACCCACAGTCTGTCAGCAGCACATTCAAGCGATACTATAGGCTCATTCGATAACATAAACGAGCCTGTTGTCTCGCCGCCCATAGCCTCGCCCTCGTCAAATGACACGTAAAAGGCCTGTAAGTCCTTAAAGCTCTCATCAAAGCTGCCTTTAAACACTATTCCGCTGCCCGAGCCGAGCCATACCTCGCCCGACTTGCCGCCTGTGGGGCAGACTGTTGTTACAGCACCCACCTCGCAATTCTCGTTTTCTATGCTGTCGGGCGGGTAGAAGTCTAAAAGCTTCCCCTCCCTTATACGCAAAAGCGCACCCTCATTGGTGCAGCCGTAGATATCGCCGTTTTGGTCGGCGGTGAGTATTTTGATGTAGCAGCGCTCGATCCTCGGGTCATCAACAAGGTGTATGTTCATATCCTCATCAGCATAGAAAAGCCCCTGCTTTGTGCCAATAAACACCCTGCCGCCGTTGTCCTTGGCAAGTGCGCTGACAGATAAAGAAGCAAGCCCCTCATCAGTCGAGATGTGGGTCTGCTCGCCGTTTTGCAGATATACAGCGCCGTTGTCGTTAGTGCCGACCCACAGCCGCCCGTTATCATCTTCAAACAAAACATTTACGCCCGTTATGTCCTTAAAGTCCTCCTGACGCTCAAAGGCCGTGCCGTCGTATCTGATAAGGCCGCTGTTTGAGCCTATCCATATAAACCCGTCCGAGGACGATAAAACAGCATTTGCATCTGACGTGGGCAGGCCGTTTGAAGCATTGTAAAGCTTTGCGGTGTAGCCCACACCCTGCATCTGGTGTGAAGCCGCCCTGCTGCCGCTTACCTCATCACTCTGCGCCAGCGCAGGCAGGAATAAGCCCTGCACTATCACAGCGCACAGAGCCACAGCAGCTATTCTTTTCATTAAAGTCTTTAACATATATCAACCTGCCTTAAATCTTTCATTAAGCCACATTTTTACATATTTAGTGTATCACGCCCACCGCTTCATGTTCTGCTTTATATACTTAAATGATTGTAAATCTTTAGTTAAGGCCACTAAGCAAATGCATAATTGTTGTGTCGGCCTGCGCCTCTTAGGGGTCAACTTGCCCAAAACACCCATATCGGTCATTTCAACATCAACAGGCGTATCCTCTTCAGGATCAGCATAAGCAGTAATACTCATTCCCTGCACTTGAATTGCATAGATATTTGTGATATAATATTATCAGAGATCTTTCACCGTATAGAAAGGAGTTTTATATGCTGACATTTATTATAGGCCTTGTCATACTCGCAGTCGGCGCCGCCGTTTACGGGCGTGTCTGTGAGCGTGTGATAAGACCGACAGATGCCGCTACCCCCGCCGTGCAAAAGCAGGACGGCATCGACTTTATCCCCATGAAAATGTGGAAAAACAGCCTTGTCGAGCTTTTAAATATCGCAGGCACGGGACCGATACTCGGGCCTATACAGGGCGTGCTGTTCGGGCCTGTTGCCTTTATAACTATCCCTATCGGCTGCGTTATCGGCGGCGCTTTTCATGATTTTATGATAGGCATGATAAGTGTAAGAAACGACGGCGAGCAGATGCCGGGCCTTATCAGGCGCTTTCTCGGCAAGTATATGTATGCGATTTATAATATCGTCGTCTGCCTGCTTTTGCTTCTGGTGGCTGCGGTATTTGTCTATACCCCGGGCGACCTTTTCGTCTCGCAGATCCTCTCGCAGGACAGCGGCTATAAAAACCCCACCGTGTGGATAGTCTACGGCGTTATCTTCGCTTACTACCTCATAGCCACCCTGCTGCCCATAGATAAGATAATCGGCAAGATATACCCGATTTTTGGCTGTATACTACTGCTATCGGCGCTGGGCGTTTTCATAGGGCTGTTTGTCAAGGGCTATAAGCTTGATGAACTGTGGGAGCAGTCATCATTCTTCACAAACCCCTTCGGCGAGCGGTTTATACCTATCTTCTTTGTTACAGTCGCCTGCGGCATAACCTCAGGCTTTCACTCCACACAGTCAACTATCATCTCACGCACAATGAGCAGCGAGCACGAAGGCAGAATGACCTTTTACAATATGATGATCCTTGAGGGCTTTATTGCTATGGTGTGGGCTGCCGCCGCTATGGGTGCGGTGAATTTAGGCCTTGTGACAAATGACACCCTGCATACCCAGGCCACAACGGTAGTCGGCACAGTCGCTAAGGATATGCTTGGTTCTGTGGGCGGAATGATAGCCATTATCGGCGTTATCGTTCTGCCGATAACAACGGGCGATACGGCACTTCGCTCGCTCAGGATAATGGCAGGCGATGCGCTTCATATCGACTCGTCAAAGAAGAAAAACAACCTGCTGCTCGCCCTGCCTATCTTTGCAGTCGTGGCAGGCGTGCTGATATTTGCAAAGGCAAACTCTGATTCATTCGGCATACTGTGGAGATATTTCTCCTGGGCAAACGAAACTATTGCCGTGTTCTCGTTCACACTCATCAGCGTTTATATGTCAAAAAACAAGATGCCTTACCTTATGGCGCTTCTGCCGGGAATGTTCTATATGTACGTAGTGTGCGCCTATATCTTAAGCGCAAAGATAGGTTTCGGCCTTTCCTGGACGGTAAGCTATATCACCGCCGCCGCCCTGACCGCCGCCTATACCGCCGCCCTTGTGACGGTGTGCCAGAAGCATGAAAAAACAGCATAAATAATTTCGCCGCCGCAGCCTACCATTGGCCGCAGCGGCATTTTATTATGTGTTCTTGTGTCTGAATATTCCCTTTATGCCGCCCTTTGAGCCGCTTGCTTCACCAAGCATCAGCAAGAGCGCCTGCCTGTCGGCTTCGTTGACGCCGCCCGCTTTCCTGACCTGCTCGGTCATTGATGAACGGTAGCTTGCCTTGACGCACTTCTCAAATGCAGCTTTCAGTATCTCCTGCACCTGTCTGACCCTCTCGCCCTCGTATGATGGAACGTGCGCATCATCAAGCGTGAACGCCTCTCTCATTCCGAAAAGCAGTTCACCCAGGTGCTTTGATTTGGCGTTGTCTTTTAGTATCGTGCTTATAAACGCCTCTGCTGTCTCAGCCAGCGCATCGTCATCATCGCTGTCAAATAAAAACATAGCATACAGATAAAACAGCCCGTCATTGAACTGCACCGCGGAATCGGTAACACGCAGGAACATATCACTCTTTGTGTAGCCCTGCGGCAGGTCAAAGCGAATCTTGATAAACCTCTCGCACGCCCCAAGCGCAGGCCGTGCAGATGTTACAGTTTCAAGCGTTTCGATTAGCAGCTCCTTTTCAAGCACAAGTGACGATATGCAAAGCCGCTCGCTCCACGCTTCGAGCACGCTCAGAAGTTCCTGCGTCAGCGGCTCCTTCCTTGCAAACAAGCGCTTGTTTAGGTAGATATATACTCGCCGCTGAACGTCCTCATCAAGCCCTGCACGCATGGCCTTGCTTATCACCCTCTGCATCATGCCCGTGTCGTCTGTCAGCTCTATGCAGCAGCGGTAGAATTCAAGCCCCGTGAAATCATCTTCGGGCATTGCGGCAACAGCACACTCGAAAATGCTGTGCAGCTTTTCATCAACCCTGCCAATGCGCTTTGCATATATGCAGAGAATGCTCTCAATTATGTCAATGCTTATGTATGGCGACTTGAAAAGCCTTGCGCAGAGCTTTTCGGGGTCGCTGCCGCTGTAGCGCACCAGCACCTCTAACCACTCACGCCTGCCGTTTGGGTCTGTGCTGCCCATAAACTCTGCGGTGTAGCCCGCAAAGAAACAAAAAAGCTCCTCGCTCTTTGAGAGCGTGTCAAGCATTGCCGTGATAAGCCGCTCATCATCAATGCACCCCGAAAGCAGCGCCCCTGCGAGTATGCAAAGTTCCTCGTGATTTGCAAAATGCTCCGCATCAGCAGGCAGACCTTCTATAAGCATATCAAAGAGCACCCTGTCGGTGGCGGCGTCTATCATTGATGAGACGATAACGCACCTTTCCACCCTGCGCTCTGTGAAAAGCCCTCTCATGATGTTCTGACGAAACGCCTCGCTGCCGTTTTTCTCAAAGGCCGCCCACGAGCGGCAAAGCACGCCGCTGCTCTCGGGCAGCTTGTCGCAAAGCTGAGTAAACCTGTCAAGCAGCTTTTCCTCTACCCTGCCCTTTTCGCCCAGCCTGTCGGCAAGTGTCGAATACAAACTCAGCAGCCCGTAGCCCATGTCCTCGTCCTGCTCAAAGAATCTGCCGTAGCCTGCAAGCCCCGTTTCAAAGAGCTTGCGGTCAAGCGCTTCGCTGCCTGTTGCCCTGCCGCCGATAATGCTCTTAAGGGCAGAATAAACTTCGTCATACCCCTTGCGTGCCGAGCCGAGGTCGGTCAGCAGTAAAGCGTATGCATCAAAAAGCGCTGCCACATCAGCCCCCGCCGTGTCAACATAGGGCAGAAACTCCGAGCAAAATTCGGTGATGTAGCCGTCATGCAAAGCTGCGTGTGTAAAATACTGCCGCTGTGTGTATTCGCCCATGTCAGCTGTGAAGCTTCCCTGTGCAGGGTCAGCTATCTCATAGTTTGATATGGCGGTTTTTCTTATGCCCGCACTCATGGTGTCTTTCGGGTGAATGCCCGCTATCATGGCGTAGGGCAGGCGTTCAAGGGTGTTTATCCTGCTGTCGTATGAGCAGACCGCCCCTGTCTTCTGGTTGACGTAGTAAAACAGCTCGCCGTTTGAGTTATTGCCCGTTATGCCGCTGATGTTGGTGTCAAAGCTTATCTCAAGCGCAATACTTACAGATACGCTCCTCTCGATCGCCGCCACCCATAGCTCGACGTTCTCGGGCGTGTCTTTTATGAGCAGCACTCTGCGCTCGCCAGCAGGCAGCGTCATCTGCTGCAAGATAAATGCGAGCATCTTAACAAAAAGCTCCTGCCTGTTATCGCTCAAAAAATCATCTATCACCTTGTCGTTAACATAGCCGTCGCCTGCTCTGTCGCTCACCTGTGAAAGATACGGCGGCTCGCTCTTCGGGTCAAGGTCGTGGTAGTAATCCTGCTGCGGGCGCTTGTGCGCATCAAATACAGCCGAGCCGAACCACTTGTAGGGGTAGTCGCAGGGTCTTCCGATAAGGCATTGCTTTATGTAGTTGCCCGTTCTTATAAGGTTGCCGTTTGCACGCTTCTCGCCCGTGTTCTCTCTCGGCACTTCGTAGGTGAGGGCTGTGTTGCCGCCGCCTAAAGACAGTAAAGAGTATGAGCAGACATAACCCGCCGCCCGTGTCTTTGAGCAGTTTTGCTTTCTTATAAGGCGGTCAAGCTTTATCCTCTCGGGAATGCTGCTTATAAGCCCCTCGCTCACCGAGTAAAACCCAAGCCCCTCCTTATGCATGACCTGTCCGTTTTCAAGACTGCGGCAGGGTAAGCAGCGTGTGTATATAACTTGTTCAAGCATAGCCTGCCTCCTTTCAGCTCATTCCTCGTCGGCCTTGCTTATTATCCCCTCGTTATACATCATCCACATAAGCGGGTCAAGTATCCTGTGAGGGGCTATCTCGTCAAGATGCCCGTCGCTGCGTGGCGCAGCGCCAAAGCTCGATATGCCGAAATACTTCACGTTCTTGTCGATAAAGTTGTTGCTTATGTTCTTTAAAAACTGTACGCCGCCGTTTTTCTCTATCCACGAGCGAATCTCCTCATCGACCGCCTCGCAGTCTGAAAGCACGAAGCCGCCGCTTTTGAGGTGCGGGCTTTCCTGCGTCACAGTTCCCGTGCCGAATTCATCAAGCACCATGTCAAACTTGGTAAACACCACCGCCACGTTTCGATTTATCAGCTGATTTGGCTTAAGCTTCATGGCGGCCTTTATGTATGTTGTGATGTCGGTCACAAGCTCTGCCGCCGATTTTCTCTGCCCCTGACCGTATGTGCCCGTTGAAGCTGCAAGCTTTTCGGGGTCCATGCGCTGTGCCACCTTGTCAAGCATCAACGGGTCAAATAGTATAACAAGCGTGTTCGAGCCGTTGATGTAGTTTTTGATGTCGTCGCTCATTGATGTTATGTCCTCGCCTGCGCCGTCAAATATGGTAAGGCTGTAGGTGGGGATGCTCGTCCTCGTGCGCTTTTTTCCGTTTTGCAGTATCCATTGTTGAGGCTGCGGCCCCTGCCCCGCAAGCGTGTTGTCAACGGGGCGATGTTCCTTGTAGATAGTGTCCTCATTGTGGTGGAAGTTTTCAAGCGTTTCCTGATCCATGTGTGAGCAAGACCAGTAGGTGCCCTTGCAGTTTTGCAGCTCGTGAATCATCGTTATCAGAAAATTCGTCTTGCCCGTGTCGGTCGCACCAAGCAGACAAAAGCGCATATACTCGTCATAATCGAATATCGACGAGGGCAGCTCACGCCCGCAGATAGGGCATGAGATTATAACGGGCTTGTCTCTGTGCGCTGCGTCGGGGCAGTAGTATTTGCCGTTAAAGCCCTGCTTTGTTATGTCAGTTCCGCAGAATGAGCAGTTGTATTTGGCACTGTTAGTGCTTATCCTTGCAAGACAGTAAGGGCACAGCACCTTTTTGCTCAGAATCTCGGCAAAGGTATCTCTGATGTCCATATTCTCATCTCCTATTTTTTAAGGCTTCCCACTTCCTTGGGCGACATCTCGTAATCAAATGTGTCGGCCTTGTCGATAAGCAGCCTTATCTTCGCCCCTGCGGGTATGCTGTCCCATACCTCCTTGGTAAGGGGAATGTCGCTGTAGCCCTTGGTGTTAGCATTTGCCGCCGCAGCTATCGTCATAACAGTCACCGTGTCGCCCGATGCTATGTCGGTAGGCACACCGCTTTTGCTGTATACAAGATACATCTCGGGCAGCGAGTCGCACTCGGCCTTTATCCTTAGGCTGTGCTTGTCGCCTATCAGCGAAGTTCCCAGCTTGTAGCTTATCCTCGCTCTCGGGCTGTTGTTGCGCTTAAGCTTTGCGGGCTGTGAGTATATCACATTCCCGCCCGGACTGTCAACTTGAATCGAGATACCGTTGGCGCATCCAAACCAAAAGGCGCATACACGCTCCTTTTGGTCAAAGAAGAATGCATGCGCCTGATTTGTTTTTTTACGGTTTGTATTTTAAAACATTAAATATACTATTCGTTTACCGTCACATAAAATCCGGTGGATTTGCCGCCGCAGGTGACGACAATTTTCTGCTGTCCGGCGGTGGTGAGTTTGCCTGTAGGCGTGCAGGTGAAGCCGCCTGTCACTTCCTCGGTGGTGCTGTCGGCGTAGGTGATTTTTAAAATCATCCCGGCTGATTCAAAAGATTCTCCGACCGTGTAGGTCTGCTTGGTGGGCTTTTTCTTGATTGTCACAGAGGACACCGCTTTGTTGACAGTCACATAGAAGCCTGTCGCTTTGCCGCCGTAACTCACGACGATTTTCTGCTGTCCCTCGGTCGTCAGCTTGCCGCTCGGCGTATAGGTGAAGCCACTGGTCACTTCTTCGGTGGTGTCGTCGGCATAGGTGATTTTTAAAATCATCCCGGCTGATTCAAAAGATTCGCCGACCATGTAGGTCTGTTTGGTGGGCTTTTTCTTGATTGTCACAGAGGACACCGCCTTGGTCACGGTCACATAAAATCCGGTGGACTTGCCGCCGTAGGTCACAACAATCTTCTGTTGGCCGGCAGTGGTGAGCTTGCCGTTCGGCGTATAGGTAAAGCCCTCAGTCACTTCTTCGGTGGTGTCATCGGCATTGGTGACTTTCAGTTTCAGACCGTCGGCTTGAAAAGCTTCGCCCTCGCCGTAAGTGCGCTTGGTGGGCATCGCCTTAATCGCCACCGCCTTGACTTCCTTTTTGACAGTGACATAAAAGCCCGTCGCCCTGCCGCCGAAGGTCACCACCACTTTCTGCTGACCGTCCTCGGTGAATTTGCCGCTCGGCGTATAGGTGAATCCGCCGGTCACTTCTTCGGTCGTTCCGTCGGCATAGGTCACTTTCAGCTTCATGCCGGAGGGGTCAAACTTCTCGCCCGCGAAGTAAACCTGCTTGGTTGGTTTTTTCTTGATGGCTGCCGACTTGACTTCCTTGTGGACATTGACATAGAATCCGGTGGAGCGTCCCTTGTAGGACACGACCACTTTCTGCTGCCCCAGTTGGCTGAACTGCACGGGCGAACAGGTGAAACCGCTCTTGATATAGCTCACGTATCCGTCGCTGTAGGTGGCTTTCAGCACCATACCGGCTGTCTTGAGCTTTGCGTCGGAGTTGAGATAATAGTCGGTCTGTTTGGGCAGGGATTTGATGGAAAGGGATGTGAGCGTGGTGTTATTGTAATCCCATTCGCAGATAAAGCCGAAGTCATCGAGGCCGAACCACGGTTCGGTGCCATAGGTGCCGCCCGGTTCGAGATCGTTCCACTGGTACGAATCATCGCCGCTGGTGTTGGGATTGTCGTAGGTGTACATCATCAAAGAAGTTTCATGGGCGTGATCGGGCTGACTTGGCCCCCAGTTGGTAAAGGAAAAATCCTCGCCTGTGACCCACGCCATCTGCCCGTTTACTTTTTCGGCGCCCATCCAATAATTGATGCCGCCGTGAATGGAGAGCAGATCCTCGATGAGGTTTTCTTCTTTCTGATTGGTAATGGCGACCAGATGACCGCCGATCGACTCGCAGTAGGCCTTGGCTTCTTCCCAGCGCAAGCCTTGGTTGAACACCTGATAATAGTGTCCGTCCATTTCGACGCGTTCATCCGCGCCGTAACTGGGGTCGACGTTGCCCAACGCGGATACCTTGGCGGGATGCAGCGCCGCCGCGGTCAGCGTCACGGCAAAAGCGCCTGTCAGGACGGCGGCATAAAGACCGATACGCCGCCAGACGGAATGAAATTGTTTCATGGTAAAATCGCGCTCCTTTTCAATTGAAATGTTGCTGGCAGAATGAATAAATGAGAATTTAGAGCGCTCGCAAGCTCGCTAAGATAATAGATAATAAAGAATAGATAATAGAAAAGGAGCGCTTGCGCGCTGAATATATAATTCAAGGCGCTCTGCGCCTTCCTTCTATCTATTCGTTATTATTTCTTATCTATTA
>CADAGC010000072.1 GCA_902787365.1 uncultured Ruminococcus sp.
AAAACTGACTCCGCTTGAATTGCGAAGCCAGTTCGTTGCTTAATTTTTATTTACCATAGGGGCTTTTTTGTGCTGTACGCACAATGTGGGGCAGTTCATCATAAAAATCCTCGGGGTGATTTTAGGTATTATCAGCTAAAGCTGTTGGTCAACCACAGCTGCCGCAAGCGGCTCGCCCGATATGGGCGGATTCAACAGAGTTGAATCCAACATCGGTGCAAAGCACCGATACCATAATTGTGCATTGTGCATTGTGAACTGTGAATTGAATAAGTACATTGTCAAAGCTCATCGCCTTGCATAAATCACGTCCGACATCATAAGCTCTCTCTCCAGCGAAACGGGGGTGGTGGCCTTGTCTATCACAACAAGCTCAATGCCCATAATGCGTGTGAAATCTCTCAGCGCCTGCGCTGTTACGTCGTATGACAGCACCGTGTGATGTGCGCCGCCTGCGATTATCCAGCATTCAAGGCCGTCGTAGAAGTTCGGCTCGGGGCGCCACATAGCCCTTGCAACGGGTAAGTTGGGCATATCAATAAAAGGCTTCTCGCAGTTTACGTCCTGCGCTATCAGCCTGAGCCTGCCGCCTATGTCGATAAGCGAGAGCGCCTTGGCCTTGCCTGCCTTGCCCTCAAATACAAGCCTTGCAGGTGGCTCTCTGTCGCCAATGCCTAACGGGTGAACCTCTATCCTCGGCTTGCCCTCGGCAATGCTTGGGTCAACCTCCAGCATATGAGCGCCTAAAATCATCTGCTGCTTGTAATCGTAGGTGTAGTCCTCCATAAAGGAAGATGTTCCGCCGGGGTACATGGCCTTGATTATAGCCTCCATGCCTGCGGTCTTCCAGTCGCCCTCTGCGCCGAAGCCGTAGCCCTTGTGCATAAGGTGCTGCGCCGCAAGACCGGGCAGCTGCTTCATTCCGTGAAGATCCTGGAATGTGTTAGTAAATGCGTGTGCGCCCTCTTTAAGAAGAATAGCCTCAATAGCTATCTCTTCCCTCGCCTGATAGCGCACCGTTTCTATATCGTCAGTCGCAAAGTCGTAGAGCTTTTTATACTCCTCCATAAGAGCATCTATCTGCTCGTCAGTCACCTTGTTCATCTCATTTACAAGGTCGCCTACAGGCCATGTGTTTACCTGCCAGCCGAGCATTATCTGTGCTTCTACCTTGTCGCCCTCGGTAACAGCCACCTCACGCATATTGTCGCCAAAGCGGACTATTTTGAGCTTCTTTGAAAACCTTGCGCCTGCGCAGGCTCTCTGCCACTCGGCTATCTTGCCCTGAACAGCAGGGTCGCCCCAGTAGCCTGCAACGACTGTGCGCTTAGCTCTGAGCCTTGCGCCGATAAAGCCGTGCTCTCTGTCGCCGTGAGCCGACTGGTGCAAGTTCATATAGTCCATATCTATCTCCTCATTGGGGATAGACTCGTTAAACTGCGTGTGCAGGTGAAGCCACGGCTTTTGGAGTAATGTAAGGCCGTTAATCCACATCTTCGAGGGTGAGAATGTGTGGCAGAATGTGATTATGCCTGCGCACTCCTCGTCAAAGTTTGCCTGCCTTACGATATCCTCTATCTCGCCAGCAGTCTTGGCTGTGAGCTTGTACTCGACCGGGAACGGCAGACCCTTAAGCCCCTCGACTATCTTCTTTGAGTCAGCTTCGACAGTTTTCAGCGTTTCCTCGCCGTAAAGAAACTGCGAGCCGGTAATGAACCAGAATTTTAACATAATAATCCTCTTTCTATTTAGGGACACCGCACATATGCTACGGTATCCCTTTAGTTGTGTTATTAAACAGCTGCCGCTGCCTTCTCGGCTTCAAGGCCTGCCTTGTAGAGCTGCATATAAGCCTTTATGCCCTCGACGTCTTTCGGGTCGGGCGAAGCTGTGCTGCCCTGCTGTGAGCCGAACACCTTGTCGTTCAAGAACTGCGCAAGGGTGAGCGACTTGTCTTCTCTTGCAGCAAATGCCGCAAGAAGTGCTATGCCCCAGGCACCGCCCTCGCCTGCCGACTTCATAAGCGTTATGTCAGCGCCTATCGCCGCCGCTAAGATGTTCTGGCTGGGAACAGGCGTCTTGAAAAGCCCGCCATGAGCGTATATCTTGTCAATAGCCACGTTTTCGTCTGCCAGTATGTCCATACCTATCTTAAGGGTAGCAACTGTAGAGTAAACAAGGCTCCTTGCGAGGTTTTCTATCGAAAACTTCGAGTCGGGCTTTCTGAACATCAGCGGCTTGCCGCTGTCAAGACCCGTCACTGGCTCGCCTGCATAGTAGTTGTAAGCTATAACGCCGCCGCAGTCGGGGTCGCCCTTTGCTGCGAGTGAGTAGATAAGGTCGTAAAGTGCGCCCTTGTTTATGGCGCTCCCCGCCGCCGAAAGCAGTGAGCCGAACATTGATACCCACGCATCAAAATCGGTGGTGCAGCTGTTGCAATGCACCATGGCAACAGGGTCGCCGCAGGGGGTAGTAACAATATCTATCTCCTTATGAACGGCCTTTAAAGCTTTCTCTAAAACTATCATCGAGAAGATAGATGTGCCCGCTGATACGTTGCCTGTTTTGGGGGCTATGCTGTTTGTTGCAGCCATGCCCGTCTGCGCATCGCCCTCGGGCGGGCAGAAGATAACGCCTGCCTTGAAGTTCCCTGTCGGGTCAAGAAGCTTTGCGCCCTCTTCTGTAAGAGTGCCTGCGCTCTCGCCTACCGTTACTATCTTTGGCATTATGTCAAGAAGCTTTGCCTTAAAGCGTGTGCCCTGGGTCAGCTCGTCAAAGCGCTCGGTCATCTTCTCGTCATATACACAGTCGGTGGAGTCTATGGGGAAGATGCCCGATGCATCACCTATGCCTATGACTTTTTCACCCGTCAGCAGATAGTGAACATAGCCCGCAAGGGTGGTCATAAATGCTATCCTGTCAATGTGCTCTTCATTATTAAGTATAGCCTGATAAAGGTGCGCAATACTCCAGCGCTGGGGCACGTTGAATGAAAACTCCCCCGTCAGCTTGTCTGCTGCCTGCTCGGTCATGGTGTTTCTCCATGTTCTGAAAGGCACGAGCTGCTCGCCCTTTTCGTCAAATACGAGGTAGCCGTGCATCATAGCCGATATGCCCATAGCAGCGGCTGATGTGAGCTTTACGCCGTAGTCTTTTTCAACGTTTTTGCAAAGGTCTGCAAAGCAGTCCTGCAAACCCTCTCTGACTTCGCTCAAGGGGTAAGTCCACACGCCGTCAAGCAGGGTGTTCTGCCAGTCGTGAACACCTGAAGCAAGGGGCGAATTGTCCTCGCCGATAAGAACTGCCTTAATTCTTGTCGAGCCGAACTCAATGCCTATGCTGGCCTTGCCCGAGCTTATGAATTCTGCTTTCGTCATGACGAGGCCTCCTTTGGTTTGGGTACTTTTGATGCTGCAAGCTTCATGTTGGTCTTCTTGCGCCTTGCTATGATGATACTCTGAACTACTAAGAATATGCAAAGCATAGCTGCTATTGTAATACCCGTCCACCATGCCTGGTCAAGACCAACGGAAGATACGATATTCTGAATGAGTGAGAGTGAGAGCACGCCGAAAAGTGTGCCTATGATGTTGCCCACACCGCCTGTGAGCATTGTGCCGCCGATGATAGCCGAAGCTATGGCATTCATCTCTGCGCCTGTTGCGTGAGAGGGCGAGCCTGAGCCTACGTGCATGAAATAAACAAAGCCGCCGATACCTGCGAGCAGGCTGCAAATTACGTGTGAAACAAATACTGTTCTCTGTGTGTTGATACCAAGCATAAGGGCGCTCTGCCTGTTGCCGCCTACTGCGTAGAAGTTACGGCCGAGCTTTGTCCATTTGAGCACTACGAAAAGAACTGCTACTATTATAAGTGCCACTACCACGCCAAGCTCTATGGTGGCGGGAATGAATCTGCCCTTTCTTGTGTATGAGCCTAAGAAATCGGGAAGTGTTACTCTTGAATCCTTAAGCTCTATGAAATCCTTGTTCTCAACATTGAAGGGATTTGTGTGGATAATAGTTGTAAGGCCTCTTGCGAAGAACATTCCCGCAAGGGTAACTATAAAGGGCTGTATCTTAAGGTATGCAACCAAGAAGCCCTGGATAATACCAAACGCAAGGCCAATGCCTACTGCGAGCAGCATTGCCACATAGACGTTGCCGCCGTGCATATCAAGATAGACCGCACAGCTCATAGAAACGAGGGCTGTAACGCCGCCGACCGAGATGTCGATACCGCCTGTTATCATAACAAGGCTCATGCCGCAGGCAAGTATTATAAGATATGCGTTGGTGCTTATGATATTGAGCATTGTCTGGGGCTTTGTGAAGCCCTGCTGCAATGCAAAGTATGCGTAAAGATACATAGCGACAAATACCACTATCGTTATCATAGTAAGCAGATTGGTATCTGTCATTCTGCTTCGGGGCGCTTTGAGCTTCCCCTCGGAAGAGGTCAAACTTAACATCTATAATACCTCTCTTTCCTGTGATCAGGCTGCCTGCCCGGCGGGCTTGCTCTTTTTGAGCTTCTTGCCGAGCCTTGCGAGCTTTTCTCTTACTGTGGGTGCGCTCAGAACAACGAGCAGTATAACTACTACTGCCTTGTAAGCGGGCAGCGCAGTTGCCTTTACCTCAAACTTGTAAAGTGTTGTTGTCAAAAACTGAATAACGTATGCGCCGAGCACCGATGAGCTCATGCTGAACTTACCGCCGCTGAGAGCGTTGCCGCCCAGAGCAACTGCAAGGATAGCGTCCATCTCGATATCCTTTGCGATTACCGAGTAGTTGATAGTGGATATGCGGCTTACCTTTATGAAAGCAGCTATTGCCACGCAAAGGCCTAACAGAACGTAAGTCATAAGCTTTATGAACTCGGGGTTTAAGCCGTTGAGTCTTGATGTTTTTTCATTAACACCTACCGACTGAACATAGAGTGAGATGCTTGTAAACTTCATAAACAGCCATGTGACTATAAAGCACACTATAGCTATAAGGAACGGTGTCGGTATCGGTATACCGGGTATGTAGTTGCCGAAGTAGCCGAAGCTTTCGTCATTAACTATCGGCAGCTCGTTGTTGTTTATCCACGCCGCTATCGACCGCCCGGCGGTGAACAGTATCAGCGTTGCGACCATTGGCTGTATCTTGAAAAATGCCACAAGTGCGCCGTTGAATGCGCCGAATGCCATTGATACAAGGCAGGCTATGAGCAGGGCAACTATGATAGGTGCCTGCAAGGTTGCCGAGTGTGAGTCTGAGCCGCAGAGAACTCTCAGCATTACCGAGCCGCTGATAGCTATCGCTGCGCCTACCGAGATATCCTGACCGCCCGAAGCCGCTGTTACAAGGGTCATACCCAGTGCAAGAATGGCAAGCTCAGAGCCGCTGTCGATTATTGATATGATGTTGCCGCTTAAAACCTTGTTTCCGTTCGATGTCTCGTTGAGTGTTATCTTGAAGAATGAGGGGTCGGCTATCAAGTTGAAAAGTGCCAGAGCAAGCAGCGCTGCTATAGGAATGATTATCTGATGTTTTGTGAGCCTTGCCCAGAGGGGTGCCTTGGGGGGCTGAACTTTACTGTTGTTCGGCATTTTTCTCACCTCCTGCTATGGTGTTCATTACGGCGGCCTGTGTCAGCTGGTCGCCTGTCAGCTCGCCTACGAGCTTTCTGTCTCTCATTACGAGAAGTCTTGAGCAGGTGCGCAGCATCTCGTCAGTTTCCGATGAGATGAATGTTACGCACATACCCTCTGATGCAAGCTTTAATACAAGCTTCTGAATGTCTGTCTTTGTGCCGACGTCGATACCTCTTGTAGGCTCGTCAAGTATAAGATACTTGGGGTGAGTCAGCAGCCACCTTGCAAGGATAACTTTCTGCTGATTACCGCCCGAAAGCGACTTGATAGGCGTGTTGACTGATGCCGTCTTGATGTCAAGAAGCTTAATGTATTCATCAGCAAACTCCGTAGCCTTTGCCTTTGAGAAAGGCTTGAAGAAGCCCGTCTTTACCTGCAATGCAAGGATAATATTGTCTCTTACCGACAGGTCGCCCACAATGCCGTCACGCTTTCTGTCTTCGGGCAGATATGCGATTCCGTGTGCCATAGCCTGACGGGGCTTTGTTATCTTGACGCTCTTGCCGTCTATCTTGACCTTGCCGCCCGTTACTCGGTCGGCGCCGAATATTGCTCTTACGCTCTCGCTTCTGCCGGAGCCGAGAAGTCCGGTAAAGCCGTTGACCTCGCCTGCTCTTATCTCGAAGTTGTAAGGTCCTATGCCCTCAACACTTGCAAGACCCTCCGCCTCATAAACAGGCGTAGAGTTCGGGTCGCCTGTGGGCAGGCTCTCGCCCTTGATGTCTGCCATGTCGTCAAGGTCTTTGCCAAGCATCTTGGAAACAAGCTGTATCCTCGGCAGGCTCTCAATCTCGTACTCGCCTACCAGCTGACCGTCACGCAGAACAGTTATCCTGTCGCAGACTGCATACACCTGGTCTAAGAAGTGGGTAACGAAGATTATGCCGACGCCTCTCTCCTTAAGCTGGCGCATCAGCACGAAGAGCTTCTCAACCTCTGATTCGTCGAGCGATGATGTAGGCTCGTCGAGTATAAGCACACTACAGTCCATATCAACAGCTCTTGCAATAGCAACCATCTGCTGAACGGCTATCGAGCAGCTTGCGAGCTGCTGGTTTGCCTTTACGTCAATGCCCAGCGAATCGAGCAGCTCCTGTGCCTTTTTATTCATGCTTCTCCAGCTGACAAGGCCGCCCTTGCCACGGGCTATGTATATGTTCTCTGCCACCGAGAGGTTTGGGCAGAGGGTTATTTCTTGATAAACTGTGCTGATGCCGTTTTTCTGTGCGTCCTGCGGCGAGTGGATATGCACCTCGCCCTTGCCCTGCAGCGAGATAACACCCTCGTCCTTTACGTGAACGCCCGTTAAAACCTTTATCAGCGTGGATTTTCCTGCGCCGTTCTCACCCATAAGAGCGTGAATCTCGCCCTTTCTTAAGGTGAAGTCAACATTTTGCAATGCCTTTACGCCGGGAAATGATTTATAGATACCCCGCATTTCAAGCAGCGAATCTTCTTTCATAGCGTTTTCCTCCATTATATCAATGCCGTACTAAATATAGTACATACTTGCCATTTTGTCGCCAACATTTGCCAAATTTGCTGATTTTTTGCAAAAAGAGAGTGCGGGGGGCATCAGAGCAATTCCCCTTTGCCTCACCGCACTATCTTCGTGTGATCCGTGAAATTTATTATGACGTTGTGGTTTCAGTTATCAGATGCCGTACTTGTCAACATCTTCCTGAGTGATAGTTGTAGCATCGAAGCCCTTCTCGTCCATGATGATCTTCTTCTGCTCAAGCTTCTCGCCCTTTTCGAGCTTGTCTATAACGTCCTTGATGTAGGAGGACTGGAAGGGGTTGCACTGACCGTCGTAGTTCCAGTTCTGATCAAGAAGTTCCTTAAGTGCCCAGCCGTTGCAGTCGAAGCCCATTACGATAACGTCCTTGCCGACGCCGTGAGAGATACCGGCCTTGTCAAGAGCAGCAACTGCGCCCTTAGCCATATCGTCGTTCTCAGCGTAGATTACGTTGAATTCCTTATTGGAGTCGATAACCGACTGAACTATCTGCTGAGCCTTTTCAGCGTTCCACTCACCTGTCTGCTCTGCAACGATCTCCCACTTGCCGGAGTCTGCTGCTGCTGCATCTGTGAGAGCCTGTGAACGGCCCTTCTGAGCAGCCGAGCCCATAACACCCTGAATGTGTATTACCTTGTAGCTGTCAAGATTCTGACCCTTGAGCCACTCAACAGCTGTCTGGCCTTCTTTATCCATATCAGACACGATAGAAGCCTCATAGAGATCTTCGCTTGCGTCGATCGTACGGTCAAAGAGGATTACCTTAACGTCAGCTGCCTGTGCATCCTTAAGAACGCTGTCCCAACCTGCTGTATCAGCTGCTGAGATGAGGAGGTAGTCAACCTCGTCCTGTATCATCTTCTGAGCTGCTGCAATCTGCTCGTCATTCTTCATGCTATAAGCGAATGTAGCGTCATAGCCGTTAGCCTCAGAGAAAGCTTCCTTAAGATCCTTGTCGTTAGCTGTACGATAGCCCGACTCGTTAGGGTCATTGTTTATGATACCAACTTTTATCTTGCCGCCCGATGCAGAGCCGCCGCCCGATGCTGCGCTGCCGCTGCTTGAGCTTGCGTCGCCGCAGGCTGCGAACATTGCTGTGCAAAGTGCTGCTGTTGATAATACTGCAAGTATCTTCTTCATTTTCATAATTGTTTCCTCCCAATAAATATAAATTTATCTTTCGATTTCCATTTAAAGCTTACTTGTGCTTAACTTGTACTTACATTATAGCGAAAAGGTGCGTACATTTCTACCCATATATTTACTATAAATGTTCAATATTTTAAGTTTCGTTAAAATATTCACAGTTATAATAACATAACCCACATATTGTTCATATCTATGTACGTACATTTGCTACTCTCTGGAACTGCCGAGGGGTCTGCCCTGTGTACTTCTTGAATATCTGCCCGAAGTATCTGTAGTCCTGAAAGCCCACCTCAAAGGCAATCTCGTATATCATCTTCGAGGTGCAGCAAAGCAGCTGCTTTGACTTTTCTATCCTCACCAAATTGAGGTATGTTGACAGGCACTTGCCCGTTTCCCTCTTGAAAAGTGCGCTGAAATACGTGGGGCTCAGACCCACCTCATGCGCTATGCTTTCAAGGGATATGTCATCACGCATATAGTTTGATTCTATGTATTTCTTGGCATTGTTTACGACACAGCACTTGTTGGTTTTCGCACGCTCTATGCGCCAGCTTATGCATTGTTCTATCATGATTATGAGGAATTTCTTTGTATCCTCCACCGTGGCAAGATGCTGCTCGATGCCGTCAGCATCGCCCAGAAGCGAGGTGAAGCGCCCGTCGCTTATGCCAAGCTCGTTTGCAAAGTTGCGTGCCATTATGTAAATGTCCGTACAAACATAAAGGCGCAGTACCAAAGAGCTCAGGTCATCAAAGTGTATATCGTCAAGCATCTTTTCAAACTCTTCACGGCAGGTGTCGGGTCTGCCGCTGCGAAGAAGGCTATCTATCTTTTTTGCATCAAGACGGTTAACGCTCGAAAAATCGTCCGCTGTATTCTTCATAACACATACCCCCTGTTCGTTGTTCTCCTTTCAGGCTTAAGCCCGTCACACCATCTTCCTTATCGACTCTCTCACTATCAGCTCAGGCTCAAAGAGCATATCATCGCAGGACATATCCTTGCGCTCTATCATGCTCACGAGCATTTTCGCAGCTGCGGCGCCGAGCTTTTTGTGCGGGTGATGCACGCTTGTCAGCGGCACCTCGCAGATAGATGCATACCTTGAATCATCTATCCCCGCAATAGATAAGTCCTCGGGAACTCTGATGGCATTCTCCTTGCAAAAGCGCATGAGATTTATCGCAACCATATCATTGTAACATACTACCGCTGTTGCACAGTCGAGCATATCGAGCAGCTTATCCTTTGCGTAGGTGAAAATCTTGCTCTTGTCGGCTGTTGCATACCAGAAAACATTCTGCTCCGAGCCCTTGACGTTGTGGGCAAGGCAGCTCTCCATAAAGCCGCTGTAGCGCTTGTGCCCCTGAATATCGTCAAGTGCGAAGATGCCCGCAATGTCCTTGTGCCCGCAGTCGAAGAGATAGTCGGTTATCTTCCTGCCCGCCGCCGCATCGTCCATGGCAGCGTATGGGAAATTCGACCACTCGTACTTGGCATTGAAGAACACCAGCGGCATGCCGCTCGCCCTGATCTTCTTGTAAAGCTCGGTGTTCGGGTTAGGCAGAGCACTCTTTGACGGCTCAACTATAAGCCCGCATACCCCCGATGAAAGCATACTTTCAAGCGCCTGCGTCTCCTCGAGCACCTGATTGTGCGTGATAGAAAGCTGCATAGTGTAGCCCATATCGCCCAGAACGCTCTCAATGCCCGTAACTATGTGCGGGAAGATGTAGTCGCTGAAATATGTCGATATAACGCCCACGCTCTTCTTGGCAGGTGCAGCCGTAACTACGGCGGCGTCTACAGCCCGCTCGGTGACGAATGTGCCGCTTCCACGCACACGGCTGATGATATTCTCACGCTCGAGGGTCATCATGGCCTGCCTTACAGTCTGCCTGCTGACACCGTGTATGGTACAAAGCTCCTTCTCCGTCAGAAAACGGTCATCGGGCTTAAGGCCTTTCTGCTTGATGTAGTCTTTAGCCCAGTCAACGATAGCCGTGTATTTAAAGCCTTCCATACTTACCCTCCTTTTTTATGTGTTTGGGCGTATAATATACAGCCCTGCACACAATTTGTCTGTATTGTTTGGTACAATTATAGCATAACAATACTTATTTGTAAATACAACTAATCATAATCTTTAAAAATTTGTTCACACAAACAAATTCCCCGCCCACCGATTGTGCAGATTATACAAACATCACTCCGTAAAGTTGACTTTGCCGCATATTGAAATAAATCACGATTTGTGATATAATATTGTTATAGTATCATAGATATAATTAATTTATATATTTTACTCTTTATCACAACAGGGCTTCACAAATGCTTTGTTGTGATAAACGATTTGCCAAAAACTAACCACGGGAGGTTACTATGGATCTTCAAAAATTTGTTGAGGGATTGGACACAAACGCCAGCATGTTCTCATTCGACAGACTGCCCGACGGCAGCTTTTCAGAACTTCGTATAATGGGTGCAAATAACGGCTTCAAGGCAATGTTTGCGCTTAACCCTATGGCGCCTAAATATGAGCCGGGTCTGCCTGCAAGGGCATTTTTTTACGACCCGAACTTTGAGAACTTCTGCTACCGCTGCGCATCAGAGAAAAAGCCCCTCTATTCCTACGTCAATGCTCACGGCTCGTGGCTCACGGGAATGTATCTGCCTGTCGAGTCAGACACAGAGGGAACGTTCAACTGCTGCTATATACTCACCGTATCCCGGGAGCTTGAATCTGAAAAAATGTCAAAGCGCTCGAGCGAGATCGCAAACGCCGTGCTCGATATGAACATAAAGCTCAACAAGGAGCAGGATTTTGTAAAGGCGATAACAGGCGCCGTAAGAGATATCAAGCAGATATGCTCGTCAAACCTCTGCTCTATCGTGATTGTTGACAACAGAACGCAGGCCTGCACCTTTATCAACGAAAACGGCGAGAATAATGAGTATATGCATCGGCTTGCAAGCAGTATGGGCAGAACGCCATATGAGGTAGCCGTTTCGTGGAACAGAGACTTGGCAGGAAGCGACTGCCTGCTGCTCGACGACCTGACAGTTATCAAAGAGCGTGACCCCGAATGGTATGATTCCCTCAATGCATGGGGCATCAACAGCATAGTACTCTACTCCATAAAGTTCAACAACGAGCTTGTGGGCTTTATATGGGCGGCGAATTTCGATGTTACAAGTATGATGAAGATTAAGGAGACCCTTGAGCTTTCGACTTTCTTTATCGGCGCAGTAATCGCAAACCACCAGCTTCTCCAGCGGCTTGAGGTCATGAGTATGTTCGATATGCTCACAGGTGTGAACAACCGCAACGCCATGAACAAGCGTACCGACTCACTCAGCGGCTATAAGCCAAATGATCTCGGCATAATCTTCACCGATCTTAACGGCCTTAAAGTGGTCAACGATAAATTCGGCCACAACGCAGGCGATAAGCTTTTGCAGCGTGCGGTGGCTATCATTAAAAAGGTCTTTGACGATATGGAGATCTACCGTGCAGGCGGTGACGAGTTCGTTATCATCTGCCCTGATATAAGCAAAGACGAGCTTGACCGCCGTGTTGCCTCGCTTCGTGAAGAGATGAACGGCACAGACGACGTAAGCTTTGCTGTAGGTGTAGGCTATTTCAGCGGCGACTATGATATCAGAGAAGCCATGAAGATTGCCGATGAAAATATGTATCTCGACAAACAGCACTACTATGCCGAGCACCCTGAGAAGAAGAGGAAATGATAATAATGCATAATTCATAATGCATAATGCATAATTGAGGTGTCTTGATTTATCCGCAAGCGGATATTGATTTATCCGCAAGCGGATAAATCGCAAGTTTTGCTGTGCAAAACGTTGGCCTTGCGGCGGACGGATTATAAAAGCGGCTTCGCCGCTAAGGCAATACCGCACGACCATTGTATGTCAGATGCGCTGACAAATTTTTCGTCAGATTGCCTATATCCGCCGCAGTTTTACTGGCGTAAGACAAGGTG
>CADAGC010000073.1 GCA_902787365.1 uncultured Ruminococcus sp.
GAGGCGGTAAATTCTGGAGAAGTCAAGAAAATATCAAAAGAAATGGCTGCGGATGATAAGCTCATCAACTTTTATTATTTGCTTATCGAAGCGAATACAGACGACCGCAGTGTATTCTACAAAAACAGAGATAAACTCAAAAAGCTCAGCCAGGTAATGACAAATGAGGACTATGAAAAGATACTCTGGAATTGTGATAGGTTAAAGAAACATCGGGAAAACAATGAAGAAGAGGAAATCATAAACTACCCCAAGGCTTTCATTGAGAGTATAGAAACTGCAAACCTTTTGTTCGGTGCAGAGTTTGATCTTAAGACGGCTCACGCTATTTACAGGGCGCAGGAGGAGAAGAACTTAGCCGCCAGACGGGCTGCCGAGCGGAAGAAAGCAGAGGAGATGCAGGCACGTCAAAATGAGAAACTTGAAAGAATAAAGGCTCAGAATGAGAGGCTGAAGCAATGGGAGGAGCGCTTCCCCTGCAAGCCTGATAAGCTTAAGTCCTTAGGCATCACAGACCCCGAAATAATAAAGAACGTTAATGAGCTTGACAGCTTTGCTCAGGCGCTAGAGGGGTTGAATGAAATAAATATGAGAATAGCAATCAAAGCAGTATATGACAGTGATGTTGCCGATAAGCTCATAAACACGATTTCGGGTCTTAAAGCAGGCGCATATACCGCCGAGCAGATAAAGAAATCGCCCGAAGCCAAGGAGCAGTGGGGCAATTTCATGATCGCCGCAAAGGATTTCAGCGAATTCCTGAAAAACAGCCGTAATTATGACAGGCTTATAAGTATAGCGGCGGCGGGCACTCAGGTTGATGCCGAAGAGTATGAAGATTTCACAGATTTCAGAAAGTGCTTATGTGATGTTATAAAGGGTCTTAACAAGTTCCATGGCTTAGAGATCGAAGAAAGAAAGGTTGATCCATCACCTATCGTGAACAATGACGCAAAAGATAATAATATGCCCGCACCTGAAGAGGATATCGAGAACAAAGAAGAAGATAAAAACATCAACAACATTGTCATAGATAAAGACGAGAAAAACTTGATAGTGATTGATGATGACGAGTCAGAGGAAGAAGATGATCTTGAAAGAGCCTTGAAATATGCTCAGAGCAATCTTGAAAAAGCAAAGAGCGGCGCTAAAGTTGCCGATAACTTTGTAGAAACCTCTTTAAAGACTGTAATTGCTGTTCATCTTATAAAAAAGCAGAAATGGGAAAACGTAAAGCTCGGTGAGATCATTAATGTAAGAAACACTATGGACGAACTGCCCGAATACGAGTCAATGAAGAAAAATATACCCGAAGACAAGCTGACCGAATTTGCTCTCGACGGTGACGGCGGCAGGCTTTACGACAGTTTTATGACGCAGAGAACTAATCTTCGCAAACAGGGCAAGAACACCACCAAGGATAACTACCACAAGGAAATGAGAGAGAAGATAAATATGGAAACATTTATCTGATGTGTGGTATTATATGAAATAAATGAAGCCGTTGCTCAAATGCAGCGGCTTTTTGCTATCAAAAAAAGTGCCATACACCTTAATTGTGCATGACACTTTTTGTTCTGTTTTGTCCGTTAAATAGGGGAGGTTTAAAGCTTTGTTGGAGATGCTCGCTTAAACCTCGGAATAATAAATATCTATTACATTTTCTCAGGAACCGTTACCTTAAGCATAGTAAGAATATTGAATATTATCTGCTTAACTGCAAGGCAGAGTGTAAGTCTTGCCTGCATTACGTCATTAGCCTCGCCTAAGATACGGCAGTTGTTGTAGAACTTGTGATAGAGCGTTGCAAGCTCGATAACATATCTTGTCATTCTTGCGGGGTCATAGTTCTTAGCTGCATCGTTTACTGCATCGGGAAGAGTAGCTATAAACTTTATAAGCTCCTGCTCGTCAGCTGTTTTAAGTACTGTTAGGTCTGCATTACTGTCAAGCACTATGCCCTCGTCTTTAGCCTTGTTAAGAACAGAGCATATTCTTGCGTGGGCATACTGAACATAGTAAACAGGGTTTTGTGATGTCTCTGATGCTGCAAGGTCAAGGTCAAAGTCGAAGTGAGAATTTGCTTCTCTGAGATTGAAGAAAAATCTTGCTGCATCTATCGGAACTTCATCAAGAAGCGTTGCAAGGGTAATAGCCTTGCCTGAACGCTTGGAAAGTTTGTAAACTTCGCCGTCACGCACAAGTCTTACCATCTGCATAATTACTACATCAAGTCTGTTTTCATCAACGCCGAGAGCTTTGAGAGCTGCTTTCATTCTCGGAACATAGCCGTGGTGGTCAGCACCGAGCACGTCAATAGCCTTATCAAAGCCACGGGTAACAAGCTTATTATAGTGGTATGCGATATCGGGCACAAAGTAGGTAGGCACTCCGTTTGCACGCACGAGAACCCTGTCCTTTTCGTCGCCAAGTTCTGATGACTTGAACCATAATGCACCCTCAAGCTCATATGTATAGCCGCTCTCTTTGAGCTTTTCTACAATTTCCTTTACAGCGCCGCTGTTGTGAAGTGAGCTTTCGGTAAACCACTTGTCGTATTCTATTCTGTATTTGCCGAGATCATCGTGAAGAGTCTGTATGTTCTTGGGCAGAGCAAAATCGCAAAGCGCCTGTCTTCTTTCCTCAGAATCTGCGTTAACATACTTGTCGCCGTAGACATCATTGAAAGCCTTAGCGTGCTCTACGATATCCTGCCCCTGATAAGCGTCTTCGGGAAGCTCTGTTTCGGGCTTGTATATCTGCAAATATCTTACTTCAAGAGAGGTCTTGAATTTCTCTATCTGATTGCCTGCATCATTTACATAGAATTCTCTTGCAACGTTGTAGCCTGCTTTTTCAAGAACAGCAGAAAGACAGTCGCCTATAGCGCCGCCTCTTGCGTTGCCTATGTGCATTGGGCCTGTGGGGTTTGCTGATACGAACTCAACTAACACGCTTTTGCCCTTGCCAAGCTCTGTGCTGCCGTAGTTTTCCTTTTCGCTGATAACAGCAGTTACTACATAGCTGTACCAGCTCTGAGAGAAGAAGAAATTAATAAAGCCCGCACCTGCGACCTCGCATTTATCAAAATATGTCTCGCCAAGGTCTATCTTAGCAACTATTTCCTCTGCTATCTTTCTCGGAGCAGTCTTGAATGCCTTTGCACATACCATAGCGGCATTAGTTGAAACGTCACCATTTTTCGGGTCGGCAGGGCGCTCAACATTAAATGGATTTATTGCCTCAGCAGGGAATACTCCGTCACGGATACATACGCCGAGGGCATTCATTACAAGCTCTCTTACCTGCTTAAAAGCATCCTGAATAAGATTTGCCATATACTTTACTTCCTTTCTTTTGTATCAGGCTGTGGGTGTTACGTTTACAAATATCCTGAAATCGCCCACAAAACTGGAATTTATATCTATAACATAGGAAAAATCAAGCTGACCGCCCTGTGCGCCAAGCTCTTGCTTAATGGTCTTTGTATTAACACCGACCATAAAATCACCGTAAGGCGTGCCATACTGACAATGATGCTTGATGCCAAGTTCTGCTATAAGTGAAGACTGCGTAGCGCCTGTTCGCTCCATAGCTATCTTTTTACCGCTGTCAAAGGCCTTTATCTTGGTCTTTGAGCCAGCATAGCCTGTGGCCTCTGTCTCATCATATTCTATTATATAGCCGTCTTTTTCACGGCCGTATTTTCCTCTTGTGATAAGCTCGGTAGACTCGCTGTCTTCACCGTCATTCTGTGTGCTTATCAGTTTGATCAAAGCGTCTTTCACGTTATTATCCTTTCACGTTTTAAGTGTACACTTAGCTATTTGTGCGTGGTTGTCTTTACCTAAAAATGTTGCCGCCGTCTCGGTAAACAGTTCAACGCTGTCTGTGCAGAAGAGTTCTCTTTTGCCCTCTGTCTGCCTGTCACAAAACGCATTATCCTTTTTAAGGGCGTCCGCTGCAAATTTTGCAAGCTCTGCGCCTGAAGATATCAGTTTTACGCCGTCGCCCATTATATCCTGTATAACATCATGCAGGTGTGGGAAGTGGGTGCAGCCGAGGATAAGTGTATCTACATCATTTTTTTTCATAATATCAAGGTATTCCTCGGCAATAAGTTTCGTTACCACGCAATTTCTGTCTGTATAGCCATTCTCAACAAGGGGAACGAACATAGGGCAGGCCTTTGCTGTAACCTCTATTTCAGGGTCAATAGCTTTTATAGCATTTGCAAAGCTTTGGCTCTTTACAGTAGCGCTTGTGCCGAGAACGCCTATTTTCTTGTTCTTGGTAGCCTTGCAGGCAGCCTCTGCTGTCGGCAGCACAACTCCGCTGTGGGGTATCATAACATTTTCAAATATAGGCTCGTGCATCATAGCTGATGATATAGTGCCGCAGGCAACGAGAATCATTTTGACATCTCGCTTAAGCAGAAAGGCAATATCCTGCCTTGCATATTTTGCGATAGTATCGGTGCTCTTTGTTCCGTAAGGAACACGGGCAGTATCGCCGAGATATACGATATTCTCGTTGGGAAGCAGCTTTACAAGTTCTTTGACTGTAGTAAGGCCGCCAACGCCCGAATCGAATACCCCTATGGCTCCATTATTCATAGTCAACGTCAGCCCTTTCAAATGCATACCTTATGAGTTTTTCCTCCTGTTCCTCAGGAGAAAGACCTGCATTCTCCATAAGCTTGGGATACATACTGATAGGTGTGTGCCCGGGGAGGGTGTTTATCTCGTTGAGCACAGGCTCATCACCTTCACAAAGGAAGAAATCAACTCTTGCAAGGCCTGCACAGCCCATAGCCTTGTAAGCCTTAATAGCTGTCTCTCTTATTCTTTCGATAGCTGTTTCGCTTATTCTTGCGGGAATAACAGTCTTTGAGGCTTCGTTATTATATTTTGCTTCAAAATCATATATTTCTTCATTTGCCGAGCATATCTCACCGACAGTTGAGGCAAAAGGCTCGTTGTTGCCCATTACAGCACATTCACACTCAATGCCTACAATGCCCTGCTCAACGATAACCTTTTGGTCGTGAGCGAATGCAAGCTTGATGCCTGTTTTGAGCTGTTCGAGGTTTTCTGCTCTTGAAACGCCGAGTGACGAGCCGCAGTTTGCCGGCTTTACAAACATCGGGTATGCAAGTTTTGCTTCCATCTCGGCACATCTTTCATTAAGCTTGTCAAGCTCACAGTCGAGAATCGAAACATAAGGTGCAGTCTTGATGCCGTTTGAATCAAGTACGATATGTGTAAGCTCCTTATCCATGCAGTTTGCAGAGGATATATGGTCACAGCCCACAAAGGGTATCTGTGCAAGCTCAAATAAGCCCTGTATCGTGCCGTCTTCACCGTTTTTGCCGTGAAGCATGGGGAATATACAGTCAACCTTGATATTCTGATAGCCGCCGTCATCATCAAGTGCAATAAAGCCCTTGTGCATGGGGTCGGGGGAGAGGATGCATCTTACGTTGTCAGGGTGCTTGACCCAATCACCGTTTTTAATGCCCTCGGTGCTTCCTATATACTTATACCAGCTTCCCTTTTTAGTTATGCCGATACAGTAAACATCAAATTTATCCTTTGGTATGCTGTTTATAACATGGGCAGCCGAAACAAGAGAAACATCATGCTCATTCGACCTTCCCCCGAATATTACAGCGACTTTAAGCTTTGCCATTATAATCACCCTTCCGTACCGACTTCTTTCTTTTATCGGTACAACATATAATTATATCATATTTTTAGATAAAATGCAAATACAATTTTTAATGTATATTACGCAAATTTAGTATATTTTAACTAATATCGCCTTTGACGAGACTGCAAACCTTTTCAAAGCTCATTTGCCCGCCGAAAATATCAAGTGCCGAGCCGATAGTAAAATCAGCCCTACCTGATGAAAGCTCACGCAAAGACTCAATATCATCAAACGAATGTATACCGCCCGCATAGGTCACGGGTATCTCATCAAAAGCCCCAATCATAGATGCCACGCCGTCTTCTATTCCCTTTGCTTTGCCCTCTACATCAACTGCGTGAATAAGAAACTCATCACAGTATTCTGACAGCTCTTTCATGACTTCAAGGGTAAGCTCGGTGTCGGTGAATTTCTGCCACCTGTCGGTAACTATGAAATACATGTCATCTCTTTTTCTGCAAGAGAGGTCGAGCACAAGCCTGTCTTTACCTACGGCTTTGTTCATAAGTTTAAGGTTATTGTAGTTTATTATGCCGTTTTTAAAAACAAAGCTTGTAACTATTACATGGCTTGCCCCTTTGTCAAGGAATCTTGCAGCGTTTTGATTATTTATCCCGCCGCCTATTTGCAGCTCGTCGGGGTATTCTCCGAGGGCTTCATAGGCGGTTTTCAGGTCGTCATTATAATACTCCGAGCCTTCTGGGTTGAGTATTATGATATGCCCGCCCTTAAGGCCGTGTTCTTTATATAGCCTTGCATAATAGCCGCCGCCTTTGTGAGAAACAAAATTATCCTTGGCGCTGTTGCCTTCATCACTCAGGGAAGAGCCGACTATCTGCTTTACGCTGCCGTTATGTATATCTATACATGGTCTGAATCTCATTATTATTAACCCTCTTTAATAAATATATACAATAAGTATTATCTCGCCGTCGATAACTGTCTTTACAAAATCATATATTACGTCGCCGTTGACTTCTTTAGATGCATTCTTTATAAGTTCGAGGTTCTCTTCTTCATCGTAATAAAAGTCATATGCTGAAGCGTCTTTATGATAGACAAGGTTTACGCCTGTTTCTTTAGAAAGTCTCAGATAATATGGGATAGGGGTATTGCTGTCTAAAGACTTTTTAAGCATATTCTTATATTCATCAATGCTGTGAATGTCTATGATATTATGTGCAGCATAGGTGTCTTTAAAGCTCTCGGTCTCGGGGCAGATTTCATTAGTTCGGTGGTCATACATCATCTGCTGCTTGGTGAGACAGAAGAATTTATAATCATATGGAAAATAATTATCATCATCCCAAGTCGCATCTACGTAATACCAGGCCCCGTCAAGCAGAACTCTGTTGAATGCGTGTTCTATCTTGCTGCCATCATATGAGATTATCAGCTCACATTCAAGGCCGCACATATTGCATAAAAGCTTATAAGACGCAGCATAGCCCTTGCATACGGTCTTGCCGTACTTAAACATACCATATGGCGATGAATCATCGAGTGTGGATATTTCTATAGCACTCAACTCTTTTTCGTTATACTCGTTGTTTTCTTCAATGTAGTCGTGTACTGCTTTGGCCTTGTCATAGTCGGTCATATCATCGGTGATTATTTCGTTTATGGCCTTTTCAGCGGCGATCAGAGTAAAATACTCCTTATCATTGAGTGCTGAATCATCACCCGAAAAATATGCCTTTACTATGGGCATTACATCATACGGCAATTCTTTGCCCTGCGCATCTTGTGGTATTTCGTTTCCAGCCGCAGACCTTACAAGCGGCTTAGAGGAATCATCAACACTTGAAGAATCGTCAATATCCGAAGAGCTGTCGCTTACAGGCTCTGATGAAGAACTATCGGTAATAATAGAAGAACTATCAGCTGAACTGCTATCATCATAAGATGTAGTATCATCTGACGATATGTCTTTTTCAGAGCTTTCTTCTATATTTGATGAAGCTGTACTGCTGCTGTCGCTGTATATAGAGGTCAGCTTTGCAGCAGCCACAAGCCCGCCTCCCAGCAAAAATGACGCCAGCACAATAACCAGGCAAATCTTATTTATATTCATTTATGTCGTTCCTTACTTATGTAAATATATATTTCTATTATACCATTTTATACATTATCATGTCAAGCAAAGAAAAGTTACGTTAACAAAAATAATCAAATAATTTCAATTATTCTATTGCATAAGGCGAAAAAATATGTTATAATAAATAAAAATGTCATAACACAATGAAAGGGTGCTGCTTATGAAGTTGCTTTTCGGGCTTGCTGTGCTGCCCGCATTTTTGCTGATGATTTACATAAGAAGTAAGGATAAAATTGAAAAAGAGCCTAAGGGGCTTATAGTTTCGCTGTTTGTTCTTGGTGCGGTCTCGGTCATTCCTGCGGCTATTCTTGAATTACTTATCGACGAGGGGGCAAAAAGTGTTCTCGAAGAGGGAAGTATTCCTTACGCATTCACAGAAGCATTTCTTATGGCTGCTCTATGTGAAGAATGCGGCAAATTCGTAATGCTAAAGCTTCGCACATGGAAGAACAAGGAATTCAATTATACCTTTGATGCGGTTGTTTACGCCGTTGCCGTTTCTTTGGGCTTTGCAACGCTTGAAAATATACTCTATGTTATGGGCGGCTCTATCGGCGTAGCTATAATGAGGGGTATACTTTCTGTACCGGGGCACGCTATAGATGCGGTGTTTATGGGCTATTATTACGGCCTTGCTAAGAGGTGCGAGTCACTTAACGACCCGAGCGGCAAAAGGAAAAACCTTTTGAAAGCAGTTTTTTCGGCTGTGATAATTCACGGCTTCTATGATTTCTGCCTTATGGTCGAGAGGGAAGAGTTTATCGTTATCTTCTTTATTTTCGAGATAATAATCTTTATCGTAACAGTCAAGAAAGTAAATAAGCTTTCGAGGGAGGATTCTCCTATCGGCCCGCCTATGGGTGTCGGCTTTAATCAATACGGCAATTATTTTATGCAGAACCCATATTATTATGACCCGAATGGCTACTACAGACGCTATGATAATATTGACCAGAATCTTTACCGCCAGCAAAACGGCTATAACGGCTATTATCAGCAGCAGCCCTCTTACCAGCAGTCGTATGCAAATGCAAATCAGCAGTCCTATACCGGTCAACAGGCATATCAGAATAACCAGTACCAGTATCAGGGCACATATTCAAATACAAATAGCTACCAGCAGCAGGCTAATTCGTATAACGGCTATCAGAATTACGGCCAGCAAAACGCTTACGGCAGCTATAATTATAACAATAATTATCAGCAAAACAGCGGATATAACAACCAACAACAGCAGCAACAGTATTCAGGCTATTCGCAGTATGGGCAGAATACGGGCTATTCTTCGCAGAACGGTTATTACCCCGGCTCTAATGTGAATAACAGCTATTATAACAATAACAATAACTACGGCCAATGATAAAACGAAAAAACTGTCAGGAACTAAACCTGACAGTTTTTTTGTTATACTTTTTTGATCTTTGCAAAGTTTGCCATGATCTTTTTGGTGCCCTTGCTGTCAAAGGCGATCTCAAGCAGCGTGTCATTAGCAATTTTATTAGCTGTGAGAACTGTGCCTTCACCGAATATCTTGTGCTTAACTCTTTCTCCGGGGGAGAATTCTTCGAGACTATCGGTCTTGGCGGTCTTTCTCATAGCAAGCTGCTGCTGAAGGCTCATAGACCTTATATCACCAAAAGCATTTGCTTCAGCTGCTTTCTGTGCAGTCATATCAATATCTGTGAGTTTTTCTTTTAGCTCGGGCGGTATCTCCTTGACAAAACGTGATGTTCTGTTTCTGTCGGTCTTACCATAGAGCATACGCTCGGTAGCTATTGTTAAATAAAGCTTTTTCCTCGCTCTTGTGTATGCAACATATGCAAGGCGCCTTTCTTCTTCGATATCCGCTTCGGACTCCATACTTTTTGATGAGGGGAAGAGGTTTTCCTCCATGCCTGCGACAAAAACATTGTCAAATTCAAGACCCTTTGCCGAATGCATGGTCATAAGTGCTGTATAATCGCCGTTTTCGTCAAGATTATCAATATCAGTATACAGTGCTATCTCCTCTAAGAAGCCCGATAAGCTCGGCTCCTCTGCCTGTTCCTCATATGCAAGCATAGTAGATTTAAGCTCGCTTATGTTTTCAAGCCTTGTCAAACCTTCATCGCCCTGACCTTCAAGTTCTTTCTTATAGCCGGATCTGTCAAGCAGCTTTTCAAGCAGATCACCAAGCGGAAGTGTTTCTGACAGTTCGGTAAGCTCATTAAACATCTGCGCTACGCTTTTTAGCTTGCTCGCTTTCTTTTCAAGGGGGATATATTCGCTTGAATTTGTCATTACAGTGATAGGGTCATCACCAAGGTCTGATGCTATCTGTTCAAGCGTTGCTACAGTTGCATCTCCCAAGCCACGCTTAGGCTCATTTATTATTCTTCTTAATCTCAGCATATCGCTGTGATTATTGATTACAGCAAGGTAGGAGAGTATATCTCTTATTTCCTTTCTGTCATAGAACTTGGGGCCGCCGAATATCCTGTAGCTGATGCCTGCTCTTATGAGCGCCTGCTCTATGGTGTTTGACTGGGCATTCGTTCTGTAGAGAACGGCATAATCGTTATACTTTCCGCCATTTTCTACGCCTTTCTTTATGGTGTCAGCGATAAAGCCTGCTTCAACACGCTCACTTGACGCCTTGAAAACAGTTATCTTTTCGCCGTCGCCCTTATCGGTCCAAAGATTTTTGCCTTTTCTGCCTTGGTTGTGCTTGATTAGTTCATTGGCGGCTGACAGTATATTCTGTGTTGAACGGTAATTCTGTTCAAGCTTGATAACGTCGGTGTCCCTGTTACATTCAAAGCAGTCCTCAAATGAGAGAATGTTCTCAATGGTAGCACCTCTGAATTTATAGATGCTCTGGTCATCATCACCCACAACGCATATGTTGTGATATTTGTCGCTCAGCATCTTTATCAGCTTGAACTGCACCTTGCTCGTGTCCTGATACTCATCGACCATAATATACTTAAACAAATTCTGATAATGGTCGAGCACATCAGGGAACTTCTCAAAAAGCTCTACAGTATGGCAGATAATGTCATCAAAATCCATAGCGTTGGCGTTTTTCAGGCGCTGCTGATAGGTCTTATATACCTTGCCTATTACGAGATACCTGTAATCGCCTGCGGCGTTAGAGATATACTCATCGGGCGACATCATATTGTCTTTTGAAGCCGATATCTCGGTCATCAAAAGCTTTGGCGGGAACATCTTTTCATTTATATCAAGGTCGCTGATAATTGATTTGATAACACGCCTTGAATCGTCTGTATCATATATTGTAAAATGCTGCTCAAAGCCGATATTGTGAGCTTCACGCCTTAGTATTCTTACACATACCGAGTGGAAAGTAGCAGCGGTTATGCCCTGAGATTTGTCACCGAGCATCGCTTCTATCCTTGATTTGAGCTCATTAGCCGCCTTATTGGTAAAGGTAATTGCAAGTATATTCCAGGGCTTGATTGTTTCATAAGCGACAATATCTGCAAGCTTTTCGCCGTCTGTTTCCTTGCCATCGGCGTAGTCCTCAAGATAGCGCAGCTCGTCATCTGTTGCGTTACCGTAGCCCTCACTGTTAGCGTAAGCATCACCAAAATGTATCATATTGGCTATTCTGTTTACCAAAACAGTTGTTTTTCCGCTTCCTGCACCTGCAAGGATAAGCAGGGGGCCTTTTATTTTAAATACAGCCTTTTGCTGCTGCTCGTTCATTCTGTTAAAATACTTTTCAAGAGCATTGTTTTTAAGGGTGTTGTAGTCTTTTTGCATAATAAACATCCTTTCATAAGTTTCATTATTAATTATATCATAAAATCAAAGCTTTGAAAAGGGTTAAAAATTCAAATTTTTATTTAATTGTAAAATATAAATAGCAAACAGTTGCCCGAATAATCCTGCATTATTATTCCTATAATTATGAATATAAGATCATTTGGGTAAGATATATGAGATTTTTCACTTGACATTTTCCACTAAATGGAGTAAAATAATAATAGGTATTTCTTGTTCGTTTGAGGGGAGTGGGGTCATTATCCCGATTATCCCCTAAATGCGGCTTGGCCGCTCTTCAGATTGCTTGATCGGAAATTACGTTTATATTAAGGCTTTTATGCCGGGCATATCTGAATAATAAATGATCGTGTTATATTTTTGCAGCGAGTCTATGGCGCAGTATTCAGATTAAACTGCGTTTTGTTTGCTTTGCTGTATCAGCCAAAGAACAGGCAAATCAAGCAGATTTGTTGTTATGAAAAGTGACAAAAGACTAAAAGGTGAAAAGGTGAAAGAAAACAAAAAGCGTGCTAATAATGAGCAAAAAAGAGAACCACAGCCCAGACTTCAGATAAACCATAAAGCATCTGAAGCCGCTTCAAAAGGCAATACTCCATACAGAAAAACGCCTGTGCGTATAATACCTCTTGGCGGTCTTAACGAGATAGGCAAGAATTTCACAGTCATAGAATGCGCAAATGATATGTTTATAATTGACTGCGGCCTTGCTTTCCCTGATAGCGAGATGCTTGGTGTTGATATTGTTATCCCCGATTTTACTTATGTTGAACAGAATAAGGATAAACTGAGAGGTATAGTTTTAACTCACGGTCACGAAGACCATATAGGCGGCTTGCCATATTTCCTGAAAAAGGTTAATGTGCCTGTTTATGGCACAAAGCTGACTCTTGGCCTTGTTGAGGGCAAGCTTAAGGAGCACGGCCTTTTAGGCGATGTAAAGCTCAATGTGGTAGTTCCGAGGCAAACTGTTAAGCTCGGTTGCATGGCGGTCGAGTTTTTAAGAGTCAACCATTCTATACCCGATGCTGTAGGTATGGCAGTTCATACACCTGCGGGTGTTATTATCCATACAGGTGACTTTAAGGTAGATTATACACCTATAGAGGGCGGGATAATAGACCTTGCGAGGTTTGCAGAGCTTGGCAACAGAGGTGTTCTGGCTCTTATGTCAGATTCTACCAACTCCGAGCGCCCGGGCTATACGATGAGCGAGCGCAAGGTCGGCGAGAGCTTTGAAAAGCTGTTCTCAAGAGCTGAGGGCAAGAGGATAATCATTGCCACATTCGCTTCAAATGTTCACAGGATACAGCAGATAGTCAACAGTTGTGTTGAGCACGGCAGAAAAATGTCTGTTTCCGGCAGAAGTATGGTAAATGTTATAGGCAAGGGCATAGAGCTTGGCTATCTTAAAGTTCCCGACGGGCTTTTGATAGATATTGATATGGTTTCAAGATATACGCCCGAGCAGGTGTGCATCGTTACTACGGGAAGCCAGGGCGAGCCTATGTCTGCGCTCACAAGAATGGCTTTTAACGAGCACAGAAACGTATCCATAACGCCAAATGATTTTATAATAATATCAGCTACCCCCATTCCAGGCAACGAAAAATACGTTACAAGGATAGTTAATGAGCTTTTAAGGCTTGGCGCCGAGGTCATATACGAAGCAATGTACGATGTTCATGTTTCGGGGCACGCTTGCCAGGAAGAGCAGAAGCTTATCCTTTCGCTTACAAAGCCCAAGTTCTTCATACCCGTTCACGGTGAATACAAGCACCTTACAAAGCACGCTCAGTCTGCTATGAGCGTTGGTATCCCCGAAGAAAACATCATTATCGGTGCAAACGGCAGAATAATCGAATCTGACGGCGTTGATATGAAAATAGCAGGCGAGGTACAGGCAGGCAATATTCTTGTTGACGGTCTCGGCGTTGGTGATGTAGGCGCTATCGTTCTAAGAGACAGAAAGCACCTTGCGCAGGACGGTATAATAATAGCTATAGCCACTATCGACAGGGATTCGGGCATTATACTTGCAGGCCCCGATATTGTTTCAAGAGGCTTTGTATATGTCAGAGAGAGTGAAGAACTTCTCGAAGAGGCCAAGAGCATACTTACCGACACGCTGCAAAAGTGCCTTGACTGCAATATGAGAGAGTGGAACTCGATAAAGACAAAGCTCAAAGAAAAGCTTTCGGATTTCATATATACAAAAACACAGAGAAACCCGATGATACTTCCTATAATAATGGAAGTGGAGATGTAGACAAAAGAAAATCTTTTCAGTATTGAAAGGGGATGTGCCCTTTAAGGGCGAGCATTATGAAGATGAATTCAAACGGAGGAATGCAGCTTCTCATCCGTATAACCACGCTCATACTTGCTGTTTTTTCGCTTATTGCGGCATTTGGGTATAATGACAGGGCGAGCTCGGGCTTCTCTAAGCTGATCATTATAATAATGATCATACTTATTGCTTTCCTCGTCCTTGAAAACATAGCTTACGGCAAGCACCTCAAAAGGACTGTCTCAAAGCTTTCGTCTATGATAAAAAGCAACGAAAAAGAATCTATGAGGCGATTTCCCGCACCTGCTGTAATTATTGATTCGGATAATGATATACTGTGGGCTAATGATTTCTTTAAAGACAGGCTTTTTGGCAACGTCAATCTTTTCGGTTCAAGGCTTGATTCGCTGCTCAATATAGATATGCAGAAGATCTATGCAGAAGACGGCGATCTTGTCTGTATAGGCGGAAGATTCTATAATGCCATAGCAGTTCACAGCGATAAATCCAAGACCATGACAATGATCTATTTCAAGGATACTACGGATTTTGTTGAGCTTGATTATGAAACAAGACAATCGCACAAATCTGTTATTATCATTATGATAGATAATTATGACGACCTTATGAGAAATGCCCTTGAAAGCGAAAAGGCTCACACTATGGTCGAGCTTGAATATATGGTCGAGAATTTTGTTAAGGATACTAATTCCATATCCAAAAAGCTCTCAAATGACAGGTTTTTTGTTGTAATGGAGCACAGATATCTTTCCAAAATAATCGAAAACAGATTCAAGATACTTGAAGATGCAAGAAATATCAAGGTCGGCGGTAATCAGAGCGTTACTCTTTCGATAGGTGTCGGCACCTGTGCGAGCGACCTTGCACAGAGCGAGAGCTATGCAAGGGCTGCGCTTGATATGTGCCTTGGCCGAGGCGGAGATCAGGCGGCGGTAAAGACTGAGACAGGCTATGAATTCTATGGCGGCGTTTCAAAGGGTATTGAAAAGAACACCAAGGTAAAATCAAGAATGATGGCCAATAGGCTTTCGGAGCTTATGCTCGGCAAGGATAAGATACTTGTTATGGGTCATCGCTTCGGTGATCTTGACAGTGTAGGCTCAGCCATAGGTCTTGTGGGTGCATTTAAAAGCATCGGCAAGGAGTCTTATGTTGTAGTTAATGAAGACACCTGCCTTGCAAAGAGCCTTATAAAGTATATAGGCGAGCACGATATCTCAAAGAATTTCATAGACCCGCAGGAAGCTCTTTCAAAAATGACAAACAACACACTTCTGATTGTTGTTGATACACACAACAGCGATATAGTCGATTCAAGAGAAGTTCTCGATGCAGCAAGAGAGGTTGTAGTTATAGATCATCACAGGCGTATGGTAAAGGCAATAGAGAACACGGCGCTGTTCTTCCACGAGCCTAACTGTTCATCAGCCTGTGAAATGGTTGCAGAGCTTTTACAGTATCTCGATAATGGCATAAAGCTTGCCCCGATACACGCAGAGGCGCTGTTGTCGGGCATTATGCTCGATACTAAGAACTTCATCATGCGAACAGGAGTTAAGACCTTTGAAGCGGCGGCTTATCTTAAGAGTCTTGGTGCTGATACAGTTGAGGTCAAGAAGCTGTTTGCAAACTCAATTGAGACATATCAGGAAAAATCATCTCTTATCACTAAGGCCGAGATATACAGAAAATGTGCTGTTTCCTGCACGACAGAGTCATTTAGTAATATCAGGATAGCTGCTTCACAGGCAGCTGATGAAATGCTCGGCATAACAGGAGTAAATGCAGCCTTTGTTATCTACGGTGATGATGAAAACGCCAATATTTCCGCAAGAAGTATGGGTGCATATAATGTTCAGGTGTTAATGGAGGCTATGGGCGGCGGCGGTCATCAGACTATGGCGGCCACACAGCTTAAGGTATCGGTTGCGGAAGCTAAAAAGCAGCTATTTGAAGCAATTGATGATTATATTAGAAATAATTCTTAAAATACAGGAGGAGAAAAAATCATGAAAGTTATTCTTATAAAGGATGTTAAAGGCAGCGGCAAGGCCGGAGATGTTTTAAATGTTGCTGACGGCTATGCAAGAAATTTCCTGCTTGCAAAAGGCTTGGCTGTAGAGGCAAATGCAAAGAATCAGAACGACCTTGCAGGCAAAAAGGCATCAGCTCAGCACAAGCTTGATGTTGAAAAGGCTGAAAACGAAAAGGTGGCAGCGGCTCTTGAGGGCAAAAAGGTAACTATCAAAGCTAAAGCAGGTCAGGGCGGAAAGCTCTTCGGCGCAGTTACGTCTTCAACTGTTGCAGATGCAATAAAGGCACAGTTCTCTCAGAATGTTGATAAGAAGAAGATTAACCTTAACTCTGAAATAAAGAGCTTTGGTGATTTCAGCGCTGTTATCAAGATGACACAGGGCGTTTCCTGCAAGATAGATATCAGCGTTGTCGAGGAATAAGATCATAAGGGAAGGATTTGTTAAAAATGGCAGGTAAGGATTCTCTTGCTAATGTATATGAATTGCTCGGCAAGGATCCGCCGTTTTCACAGCTTGCCGAAAGATCGGTCATCGGCGGAATGCTAAGATCCCCCGAGGAAGCTGTGCCAAGTGCCGTTGAGCTTTTAAAGGCCGAGTATTTTTATGAGCCTATCCATCAGCAGATGTTTTCTATTATTGTAAACGCATATTCTGATAATAAAGGCTTTACAATAATTGATATGATCAATGAGTTTGTAAAGCGAGATATTTTTACAAACGAGGATATGGCCAAGACCTTTATTATGGGGCTGACCGATTTTGTAGCATCTGTAAAGAATATCGAGAGCTACTGCAATCTTATAATCGAAAAATACAATGTCAGAAAGCTTCTTAGCGTTGCAACAGAGATAATCGACAATGTCAACGAAGGCACGATGAATTCGACTACTATGCTTGATATTGCCGAGCAGAAGATATATGATATTCGTCAAGGCAAGGAAATTGACGGGCTTACAAAGCTTGATACTATTCTTGCAGAGACATATGCTCACCTTGAAGAGATATCGGGCCCCGATGCCAAGAATCACTTGGGCGCAAAAACCGGCTTTGCACAGATAGATGAGATAACAACGGGTCTTAATAATACCGACCTTATCATTCTTGCTGCAAGACCTGGTGTCGGCAAGTCGGCTTTTGCGATAAATATTGCTACTAATATGTGCAAGAAAACCATGAAAGATGTTGTTATCTTCTCTCTTGAAATGGGTAAGGAACAGCTTGCAAGCCGTATGCTGTCAACAGAAGCGCTTGTTAATAATACAGCACTTCGTTCAGGCAAATTTGAAAGCAAGGACTGGGAAGAACTTGCAAAAGCCACCATAAGGCTTTCAAAGCTTCCTATATATATGGACGATACAGGCAGCGTTACTGTTCCGCAGATGAAAGCAAAGCTTAGGCGTGTTAAAAACCTCGGCCTTGTGGTTATTGACTATATACAGCTTATGGAGTCTACTAATAAATCACAGGGAAGAGTTAATGAGGTTTCCGAGATAACAAGACAGCTGAAACTTATGGCTAAGGAACTCAATGTTCCTGTCATCGCACTTTCACAGCTCTCCCGTGCAGTCGAGAAAAATGAAAGAAAGCCTATGCTCTCTGACCTTAGAGATTCGGGTTCTATCGAGCAGGACGCTGATATAATCATGTTCCTGCACAGGGATTATTACGGAAATGATGCAGACCGTGCGCAGTCAGAAGCTGACTGTATAATAGCCAAAAACCGTCACGGTACTATGGCTACCGTTAAGCTTGCGTGGATAGGTGAGTATACATTATTCAGAGGAATTGATATTAGACATGATGACAATGACCAGTAAGGTTGCTCAGACAATAAAAAAATATGGCCTTCTTTCTGAGGGTGAGAGTGTTCTTGTCGGGCTTTCGGGCGGAGCGGACAGTGTTTGCCTGCTTTTATGCTTAAAAGAACTGGGTGTAAATATCAGCGCTTTTCATGTCAATCATAACCTCAGAGGCGAGGAAAGCATCAGAGATAAGAATTTCTGTATAGAGCTTTGTAACAGACTCGGAATAAAGATTTATACAGCAGATATAGACGTTAAAGCCTACTGCGAGAAAAACCATGTATCTATCGAAGAGGGCGCAAGAGAGCTGAGATATAAAGAACTTATGAGCGTTAAGGCTGATAAGATAGCAACAGCACATAATCTTAACGACTGCCTTGAAACTACTATCTTCAACCTCGCAAGAGGAACAGGTCTTAAGGGGCTTTGTTCTATACCGCCAAAGCGTGATAATATAATCAGACCGCTTATTGAATGCACAAGGGAAGAGATTGAAGCATATCTCGCATCAAAAGGGCAGGGTTTTGTTACCGATTCGACCAATCTTGAAGATGAATACACAAGAAACAAGATAAGACATAATGTCATACCTGTTCTGCTGGGTATTAACAGCTCGCTTTATTCCTCATATTCAGATACAAGAGAGCATTTGATGTGTGATGAGAAATGCCTTGACAGCATGGCAAAGGAACAGCTTGCAAGGTCTTTTATCAGTAATGGCACATATAATGCGGCTTGTCTTGAAGAAAATGATATGCTTATTTCACGGGTCGTTGCTTCACTACTAAAAGAAAACGGTATAGAAGTATCAGCTCTCAGGATAAACATGACTATTGATATAATTAAAAACGGCGGCAAATATAATATCTGTCAAGATACTTATATTATCTGCAACAGAGATAAAATGCTGCTTACAATAGAAAAAGAGGCTGTAAAGGTTGACAACATTACAGGCCGAATTGCTGAAATTCCTGCGAAGGTTGAGTATTTCGGCAAGCTTCTTACTCTTGATAAAGAGACGGATTTTGCCTTTCAAAAGGGCATACACAAGCAATATAAGGGAAATATAATTGATGCCGATAAGCTGCAAGGTGAGATCATCCTCAGAAACCGAAGAAACGGCGACAGGATAACTCTTGCGGGCAGAGGCTTTACTTCCAAATTAAAGGTGCTGTTCAATGAGAAGATACCTCCCCAAGAGCGAGGGAAAGTCGCTATTCTTTGCGATGATATGGGCATTTTTTATGTTGAAGGCTTTGGTGTTGATGAAAGAGTCAAGGTAGATGAAAATACCAAAAATATTATTATTATAGCTATATCATAAATCTGTCACAATAGTAGTATATAATCTATTTTGTCGGTTTATATTAATAAAATAAAAGGTTGTGATCAATTGAAGAAAAACAGCGGTTTCAAAACGCTGCTGCTGTATCTTGTGATATCGGCAGTTGCCATACTCGGTCTTGTTTATGCGTTGATGTCTATGAGTTCAAACAAGGACGATACTGAATACTCAACAGTCATGCAGTATTTTGATGACCTGAAAATAAAGGAATATGAATTTGACCTCAATAATGGCAAGCTTACTTATATTCTTAAAGGCGAAGACGAAAAGAAGACATATGTTGTTCCTAACGTATCGCTTTTTGTAAATGAAGTGCTTGGCGGCGAGGACGGGTCAAACTACCGCAGACGCTATAATGCTGATAACCCCAATGACCCGTTGAAATATGACCTTATACCGATATCGGATAACAGTTTCTGGCTGAATCTCCTGCCAACTGTTCTGATGATAGGTGTAATGATATTCTTCTTTATATTTATGATGCGTAATGCAGGTGTCGGGAAAACGGCCAATTTCGGCAAGGTAAATACCAAGCCCAGCAATAAAAAGGCCACATTTGATGACGTTGCAGGCGCAGATGAAGAAAAGGAAGAGCTTCAGGAGATAGTTGAATTCCTTAAAGACTCAAAGAAGTATAACGATATCGGCGCTCGCATACCTAAGGGTGTGCTGCTTGAGGGCCCTCCCGGAACAGGTAAGACACTTCTTGCGAGAGCGGTTGCTGGTGAAGCCAATGTGCCTTTCTTCTCGATATCGGGTTCTGATTTCGTTGAGATGTTCGTCGGTGTCGGCGCTTCCCGTGTAAGAGATCTGTTTGAGCAGGCAAAGAAAAGTTCGCCCTCTATAGTGTTTATTGATGAGATAGACGCTGTCGGCAGGCAGAGAGGTGCAGGTCTTGGCGGCGGCCATGATGAACGTGAGCAGACACTTAACCAGCTGCTTGTTGAAATGGACGGCTTTACGGCAAACGATTCTGTTATCGTTATGGCAGCTACCAACAGACGTGATATACTTGACCCGGCTCTGCTTCGTCCCGGAAGATTTGACAGGCAGATACTTGTTGGTCTTCCTGATGTTAAGGGTAGGGAAGAGATACTGAAAGTTCACACAAGGAACAAGCCCCTTGCTCCCGATGTTGATCTTTCGACTATAGCAAAGACCACAGTAGGCTTTACAGGCGCAGACCTTGAAAACCTTGTTAATGAGGCATCGCTTCTTGCAGCAAGGAAAAACCTTAAGGCTATTACAAAATACGATATTGAAGAAGCATCTCTTAAAGTGGTTATGGGTCCTGAGAAGAAATCAAGGCTTGTTACCGATGAAGAGAAAAAGCTTACAGCTTATCATGAAAGCGGTCACGCCCTTTGTCACTATTACTGTCCTACACAGGATAAGGTGCATTATGTTACTATTATCCCGAGAGGTCAGGCAGGCGGCTTTACAATGGGCAGACCCGAGAAGGATCAGAGCTATGTAAGCAAAAAGCAAATGGCTGAAAGCATTATCGTTCTGCTTGGCGGCCGTGTTGCTGAGAAGATAATTCTTGACGATATATCTACTGGTGCTTCAAATGATCTTGAAAGAGCCACATCTACTGCCCGTAAAATGGTCACAAGATACGGCTTTAGTGACAATCTTGGTCCAGTCGTTTATGGTCATGATGACAGTCAGGTATTCTTAGGCAGAGATTATAATTCTACGCCCAGCTATTCTGATGCCGTTGCATCTGAGATAGACCACGAGATAAGAAATATAATCGAGAACTCCTTTGAGGCCTGCGAGAGCATTCTCAGAGAGCATATTGACAAACTTCATGAGCTTGCACAGTATCTTCTTGAAAATGAGAAGATCGACGGCGAGACATTTGATAAGCTTATGAAGGGCGAGTTAAAGAAAGAGTCTGCTGATACCCAAGTGATAGATGTTGAGGAGGAGGTTTCTCTTCCCGAGACAGAGCAGTTTGATGCAGAGGATATGACCGAAGATAATGAATCATCTGATGAAGCTGTAACTGAAAATGAGTCATTAAATGAGGAAACTTCGGAAGAAGGCGAAGAATAATAATAAACAGGAGAGACCGAGTTCTCTCCTGTTATTTAATGGAAGGAAAATAATATGAATGTGCTTTTTATAGGCGATGTTGTAGGGGAAAAGGGCTGTGATCTGCTTGAAAAGAGATTATATAATCTGAAAAAGAAGTATGATATATCGCTTGTTATAGTTAACGGCGAAAACTCTGCAATCGGCAACGGTATCACGCCTTATTCTTTTCAAAGGCTCGTTTCTATCGGCGCTGATGTTATAACAACGGGTAATCATTGCTTCAAAAGAAAAGAATCCATGCCGTTATATGACGAAAAGACCTATCTTGTCAGGCCTGCAAACTACCCTGAGGGCGTTGCGGGGCGTGGGTATACCATAGTTGATATCGGCTTTTGTGAGATTGCCGTCATCAATATTATGGGTATAACTTATATGGAGCCGCTTGATAACCCGTTCTATTGTATCGATAGGATACTTGATGAGATAGATACAAAGAACATAATCGTCGATTTTCA
>CADAGC010000074.1:0-11968 GCA_902787365.1 uncultured Ruminococcus sp.
CACGCCGTGCTGTGCTCTTTTTACAAGGGCATCTGTTATTGCAGGCGCTGTGCAAAAATCCATATCTGCTACCCACATAGGCAGCTCGCCGTCTTTCACGTCCCACTTTTCGCAAAATGTGCCGCTTCTGTCAACAGGTCTGTCAAAATCAAACTCACACATATTCTCACTCATTCTGCCACTCTGAACTCCCCTTCATCATCTTTGACGGGGATATCCTTGACCTCAACATTATCTATTCTGATAAATGTTCCCTTTTCTATTGAGAGAAACATCTTATCTATACATTCCTCGGGTGCTTGAAGCTCCATTTCGACAGAGCCGTCGCTAAGATTCTTCACATAGCCCGTGACACCATAGCTTCTTGCCGAATAATACGCTCTATATCGCAGCCCGACACCCTGCACTCTGCCGTAAAGACGAAAACGCCTTCTGATATTTCTTTCGCTTTGCAAGCCATGCACCCCCCCTCACAAATTCTGCCCGTTAATAGTAGCGGGCAGATAAAACAATTATTTCTTGAAATTAAATATCTCTTCCTTGGTTATAGGCTTTGAATACAGATAGCCCTGGAAGCTGTTGACAAGGAAATTACGCAGGAAATCTCTCATACTTTCAGTCTCAACGCCCTCAACACAGACCTCGGCCGCAAAGGCATTTGCAAGACCAGATATAAACTCGACCGTGCTGCGGTCAGACTCGCTGTTCTCTATATTCTTGACAAACTCTCTGTCGATCTTAACAGTATCGACAGGAAGCTCTCTCAGAACACTTAGTGACGAGAAGCCTGTGCCAAAATCATCAAGTGCTACCTTGATTCCGTTAGCACGGAACATTCCGAACATATTCTTTAAAAGCTCTGTATCAAGCAGCCTGCACCTTTCAGTTATTTCAAGGCAAAGGTTTTCGGGCGGGAAGCCCGTTTCCTTAAGCAGCCCCATAACCTCGCCAACAAAATCATGCTTCTCTATCTGTGTATAGGATAGATTAACGTTAATGATAATGCCTGGGTAGCGCTTTAGCAGGTCGAGTCCGTCAAGCATAGCGGTCTTGAGTATCCACGTTCCAAGCTCGTTATAAAGCGAATCCTGTTCAAGGATAGGTATAAACTGCATAGGCGGAACTGTGCCGTACTCTTCGTTCCTCCAGCGCACCAGCGCTTCAAAGCCCTTTAAAGTCTCGTTCTTTGCGTCCATTATCGGCTGATAGCAAAGATAGAAGCCTGCGCAGTTCTGAGTTATACTGTTTCTTATAACATTTATCTTTTCAACAGTCTGCCTGTTATCATCATTAAGAGTATCTTCAAACACAACAAGCTCGCCGAGCTTTTTAAGCTTTGACTGGTAGTAGGTATACCTGAGACAGGAATAAGCAGTCTCCTTGGTTATCTCAAAATTATCAAGGACTATAGCACCTGCGTTGAGAGACAGGCTTAGATGCTTGCCGTCAACATAGAAATCATGAGTATGCTTTTCACGAAGCATTTTATATAGGCTTTCAAGCTCTAAAAGCGTCATCTCGCTTGTGAGAACGGCAAACTTCGTGCCGTCCATACGGTAGACATTACCTCTGCCCGCAAAAACGCCCTCTAAGTATCTTCCAAGGCTCTGAAGCACACGGTTGCCAAAGCTGTAGCCGTAAACATCATTTATATCCGAAAAACCCGTGATACCTACAAGCATTATCGTTGACCACTTTTTCTGCCAGAAAATGCCTTTAAGGTCTTCAAAAAAACCGTAAAGATTTTTAAGGCCTGTAAGCGTATCTACAATACCGCCGCTCTCGTTGTTCTTGATAGAGCCTACAAAGAAATCAGGCTCACCGTTTATATCACGCAGCACAGTACCTTTACAGGTGCATACAACATAGGTGCCATCAGCACGCCTTGCACGGTATTGCATATCGTGACCGTTACCCTCACCTGCAAATATCTCTTCTATCTGCTTGTTATACATTTCCTTATAGTCATCATGTATATGATCAGCCCATATAGCACCCGCATTATCCATATACCGTGAGGGCAGGCCGAAATAATCAACAGCACGCTCACTCCAGCGAGAGTAGTCATCTTTAATATCACACACATACACATAACAACCCTCTGCTACCATTGCCATAGCTTCGTAAAGTCTGTCAAGATAGTATCTGCGTATATCTGCTGTATCACTCATATCATCACCCCATTTTCAGCAAACGACCGAACAATGCTTACCTTATTCGGCTATCACTACCCTGTTTTTGCCGCTGCTCTTTGCATCATAGAGCGCATTGTCGGCTCTTGTAACAGCCGCATCTGCTTTCTCGTTTTCCTTAACAAAGGCAACGCCTATGCTGACAGTTCTCTTTCCGCAGGCAGGGAATTCCGTCTGCGAGAAATCAACCCTTATCTTCTCTGCGATATCGACTGCCTTATCAGCGTCCTCGTTTTCAAGAAGTATCATAAACTCCTCACCGCCCCAACGGCCAACTCTGCCGTTTTGAGACATCTGTGCAACAGTATCTTTCATAAGCTTGCTGATACCTCTTATAACATTATCGCCCTCTTTATGGCCGTAGGTATCGTTAACGCTCTTAAAATCATCAAGGTCAAACATAACAAGCGAGACTTTATTGCCAATCTTTACGCCATTGGAGATCTGCTTTTGTATCTCACCTCTGTTGAAAAGGCCTGTAAGAGCATCGGTAACAGCCATTTGTGCAAGCTTTGCATTAGCCTCTTCAAGTTCGTTGGTCGCCGCCTCAATAAAGGTAGCAAGCCTGTTTATCATAGAAACTGTACCTGTTATGCTCTCCTGCTTTATCTCAAAGTGATCATCATAATCACCTATGCAATCACCCTCACGCATAGCGGATATTACAAGGGTGACATTATGCTGGTTTACATGGCCGTGGCTTCGCAGGAACTCACCTGATGTATAGAAACCCGATGTAGGTGCAAGCGTCTGGAAAGGCACAGTCTCCTTAGAGACTTCGTCCTTGCCCCAGAAGGTACGCCTTGCGGCGCAGGAGAATACGTGTATAACTTCGGGCTGGAATGACCTTATGCCCACAGCACCCTTTCTTACCGATTCGAGAATAGTCCATGGGTCGCCGTAGGCTATACGTGCCAAAACATTTTCCTTCATATCGGCAGTCATCTCGATAGTTCCGTCGGGCAGGCTGGCGATAGGCGCACGAAGTATGCTTATGCCGTTATGCTCGTAAACAAACGGAAATTCAAGAGTATTCTCAAAGAAATGCTCATCATTATTAATATGAAGATATCTGAAATAGGTATCAAATGCAGGTTTGCCGTCAAGCTCGTTTAAGTAAACGCCGTTGGCACGGCTTACAAGATGCTCACGGCCAAGGGGCTTCCAGCCTGTGATATAGGTAGTATTGACATGAAGATCCTCGCCGCCCATAAACAGGAAAACTGCACCTCTCGGCATATAGCCCTTATCATTCGAGAAAACGCAGGCGGTAGACCCGAAATTGGGAATAAATGCGCCGCCGCCGAATACCTCAACGCCGTCTCTTATACTGTCGAGCCTGTCACAAAAGCCGGTCATAGAAAGGCCTCTTAGTGTAACGAGCATCTCGACGCCCTTTATCCACTTATTATCTCTTACATAAGCTACTACTTCGTCTGTAACCTCGACCTCTGTCTCGGGGGTGAGCACAAACTGCTTGATCTCTATCTTAGTATCGGGGTACTCACAGACAGTACAGGTGACAGCCGTCTGAGAATTAGAAAACTCACCGTTTAAGATATTACCATTTGTCGAGCAACCCATAAACTTTGCATCGGGAAGCTCCTTTTCAATATGCGAGCACAGAGATGTTATAAGAGCTTCATCGTCACTCTCGGTATATATATGAAAGAAAACATTTGATATGACCATAGACTTGCACCATTGAGCAAGCTTACGAAGCTCTCTTACAAAAGATGTATCATTTATATAATTGAACTGAAACTGTCTCAAAGTCAAGACCTCCAATTTACATATATTTTATATATTATACTATAAAATTGCTAATTTGTCAACTGAATTTTGTTTATTTTTATAATATATAACAAAAAGCTGGCGCTTTTTTACGTCAGCTTTTTGGAAGACAGTCTGTCATATATACCTTTCATTATAATATCTCTCGCCTTTGAAGCCTGCTCTTTGGTAGCAGGCGGGATATCACCGAGTGGATACGGGATACCGAGACTCTCATACTTTGCCTTTGCCATAGTATGATACGGCAGAACATCAAGCGCCTTAAGGGTCTTAAGCCCACCTATGAACTCGCCGAGCTTATGGAGATAATACTCATCATCTGTAACATTCGGCACAAGCACATGGCGAATCCACATCTCTTTATTATTCTTAGCAAGATACTTGGCAAAGGCGAGAATGTTTTTATTATCCTGCCCTGTGAGAGCCTTATGTCTTTCGGGGTCTATATGCTTGATATCGAGCATAAAAAGGTCTGTCAAGGGCAATAACTTGTCGAGCTTTGCTGTATCATTCGGGTCAAAGGTTATGCCAGATGTGTCTATACAGGTGTGAATACCGTGCTGCTTTGCAAGAGTGAAAAGCTCTGTCACAAAATCCATCTGCAACAGCGGCTCGCCGCCCGTGACTGTGATGCCGCCGTTTTTTAAAAACTCCTTAAGGGACATATACTCATCAATAAGGCTCTGTGCAGAACGCTGCTCTCCCCTGCCCGCAGCCCACGTGTCGGGGTTATGGCAGTAAAGGCAGCGCATGGGGCAGCCCTGCATAAATACAACAAACCTCACCCCCGGCCCGTCAACCGTACCGAAGGATTCTGTTGAATGAATATAGCCGTTCATCAAGCGTTACCCCCGTTGTTTAATGCAAAGCGGCGTTCATTCTCCGTGACCTGCTTCAGATAGTCGTTCGTTGCCGAAAGCAGCGCCTTGTCAAAGAAGCCGTTTGCAGCGTATGTATCGCCTTTCTTAGCATAAACTCTTGCGAGATTGAGATAGGTGCTTTGCTTTAATTCAGCATACTGCTCATAGGGGGATATGAGCGCTTCACAGCGTGCAAGGTCGCCTATGGCATAATAATACTCAAACACCGAGCCGTCTATCATATAATCTATCGCAGGCGATTTACCTCTTGAAGAGGAAAACAGGCTTTCTGCTTCTCTCATAAACTGCTCGCAGGCGGGGATATTGCCTGTATGAGCAGCTATCTGTATCCTATGACCGTAGTAGATAACCTGCTCGATGATCATAGCTATGGAATTATAGCGAAACAGCTCATTAGTATTGATAAGGCTGTTATAGTATAGCGCTCTGTCGTAGTTATGAGATATAATATTCGCATCTGTAAGGTATATTGCATAACCGTTTGCATAGCCCGTCTTATTCGAGTCAGCAGATGTCAGCAAAAAATTTTCCTCCATAAACTGCACAAGCTGTGGGGTATAGCCCTCATCTCGTATACGGGTGATCGTTTCTTTATAGGCCTTTTTGTCTTTGCCGATCATTATCGGGAAAACAAGGTTAAATATCACAATCTCAAAAAACAAGCCTACTATAGCACCAAAAATCAAACGGTGTATCGTCCTGTCGGTCGAGTCGGGCACGTTTTGCTTAGTAACAAAGAGCACCGACATCATTACACCTACCGCAAAGCACAGGGTATACCAAAGCCCCCACGCCATAAATGTAAGCTTCCAGTCACGCTTTATCTCGGGTATTTTCTTCTCCTCCATATTATAGCCCCCTTTTGTGATATTATATCACAAGTAAACAAACAAGTCAACAAAAAGCCCCCGCAAAGCGGAGGCCTATCAGTCAAATATTAAAGCTGCTCGTGGAAAGTACGGGATATAACGTCATCCTGCTGTTCCTTTGTGAGCTTTATGAAGTTTACGGCATAGCCCGAAACCCTTACTGTAAGCTGAGGATATTTCTCGGGGTGTGCCTGAGCATCAAGAAGAGTCTCTCTGTTTAAAACATTGACATTAAGGTGATGCCCGCCTTTTTCAACATAGCCGTCAAGTAAAGAGATCAGGTTATCTATCTGTGTATCTGTTACTGCCATATCAAAAACCTCCTGTTATAATTCATCGTCTACCGAGCTTTCGTTGGGCTGGCTGCAGGCAGTCTGTCTGCCTGTGCAGTCATTTGAGTTTTTTGTGCTTACTCTTATGCCCTCGCCGCTCTCATCAACATCAATCACCAAAGAACCCGAGCCGTCGGCCATAAGCCTGTCTATCATCTCGACCAGCTCGTCTACCTTGCCGTTGTCTTCCTTTTTACTCATCATTCCCATAGGTGCCAAGCTCCTTTGAGATAGATTCGATATCTATATCGCCCACAAACACCTGATCCTTGCCGAGTGCATCGGGAATAACGGTAAATGTATTTGATATACCGTCCTGGGCGTGCTTGAAGGGCAGCTTTGCAACAGACGCAAGCGATGCAGCTGCGCCGTGAGTATCACGCCCGTGCATGGGGTTAGCACCCGGTGCGAGCGGAACGCCCATTTTTCTGCCATCGGGGGTGTTACCAGTCTTTTTGCCGTATACTACGTTTGAAGTAATAGTGAGTATGCTCATTGTAGGCACGCCGTCACGGTAGGTGTGGTGCTTTCTTATCTTATCCATAAAGGTACGAACAAGGTCTGTGGCAAGCTTGTCTACCCTGTCATCATTATTGCCGTATTTGGGGAAGTCGCCCTCTACCTTATAGTCAACGACAACATTCTTGGCAACGTCGATTACCTCGCCGTTCTTATCCTTTATCTCGATATCCTTACGGATCACCTTTACTTTTGCATATTTGATAGCCGAGAGAGAATCGGCAACAACCGACAAGCCTGCGATACCTGTTGCAAAGTATCTCTTGACATCTCTGTCATGCAGAGCCATTTGCAGTCTCTCATAGCTGTATTTATCGTGCATATAGTGGATAACGTTGAGAGTATTTACATAAAGCCCTGCAAGCCATTCCATCATATCATCATATTTCTGCATTACATCATCATAGTCGAGGTATTCACCCTCAACAGGACGGTACTTAGGGCCTACCTGTATGCCAAGGCGCTCATCAACGCCGCCGTTTATAGCGTAGAGCAGGCACTTAGCAAGGTTAGCACGAGCACCAAAGAACTGCATTTCCTTACCGACTACCATTGAAGATACACAGCAGGCGATAGCGTAGTCATCACCGTGAGTAACTCTCATCATATCGTCATTCTCATACTGGATAGCAGAGGACTTGATAGACATCTTTGCACAGAAGCGCTTGAAGTTGATCGGGAGCCTTGTTGACCAAAGGATAGTCATATTCGGCTCGGGCGCAGGGCCTAAGTTATTGAGAGTGTTTATATATCTGAACGAGGTCTTTGTGACCATAGGCACGCCGTCAACCGACACACCGCCTATTGACTCGGTTATCCATGTGGGGTCGCCCGAGAAGAGGGAGTTATATTCGGGAGTTCTTGCGAACTTGACTATCCTGAGCTTCATGATGAAGTGGTCGATATACTCCTGAGCCTGCTGCTCGGTGATAAGACCCTTATCAAGGTCACGCTTGATATAAATATCAACGAATGTCGAGGTACGGCCAAGCGACATAGCAGCGCCGTTTTGCTCCTTGACTGCTGCAAGGTAGCCAAAGTAGAGCCACTGGATAGCCTCTTTGGCATTCTTTGCGGGGCGTGAGATATCACAGCCGTAGATCTTACCCAATGATTTAAGCTCACCAAGAGCTCTTACCTGCTCTGCAAGTTCCTCACGAAGCTGGATATTCTTTGAGGTCATTCTTACAAGCGAGGTATCTATCTGGTGCTTTTTATCTTCAATCAGCTTATCAACGCCGTAAAGTGCTATACGTCTGTAGTCACCTATGATTCTGCCTCTGCCGTATGCATCGGGAAGGCCTGTTATGATAGCGGCGTGTCTTGCCTTTCTCATCTCAGGGGTATATGCATCAAAAACGCCTTGATTATGAGTCTTTCTATATCTTGTAAAGAGGTCAACAACGCTGTCGTCAACCTTATAGCCATACTGCTCACAGGCAGCCTGAGCCATTCTGATACCGCCAAACGGCTGAAGCGAGCGCTTGAAAGGCTTGTCCGTCTGAATACCCACGATCTGCTCAAGGTCCTTTTCAAGATAGCCTGCGTCGTGAGAGGTTATGGTAGAGATTATCTTTGTATCCATATCCAGCACGCCGCCTGCTGCCCTCTCCTGCTCGGAAAGGTCACATACCTTTGCCCAAAGCTTCTTGGTAGCCTCGGTAGGCCCTGTAAGGAAGCTCTCGTCGCCGTCATAGGGCGTAAAGTTTTTCTGAATAAAATCACGCACGTTTACCGAGCCGCACCACTTGCCCTGTGTGAAGCCTTCCCACTCGGGTTCAAAAATATTTTTCATACTGATCTCTCCTTACCAAAGCTTTGACATAATACACAAAAACGACGACCCATCACGCAGTTTTTCTGTATATAGAAACAGTTTTGTACTTCAAATACTATATATTGTGTTTTTCGTTACATTTCATATTATAATACACTTATTTGAGATTGTCAACACCGCTAACTAAAGTTTAACAAAAATGCAAATATTTGAAGTATGATTGATAAAAAAATAACAGACAATACAAAAGGGTGCGCATAAAGCACACCCCAAAAATCACACCGTTTCGACCTTGATAAGGTTAGTATTGCCGCTGACACCGAGAGGAACGCCTGCGGTTATGACTGTCAGGTCGCCGTGCTGCAGCCAGCCGTGCTGTAATGCACACTCGATAGCCGCAGTCATAAGGTCATCGGTACTCGTCTGCTCGGCGATAAGCCCGGGAATAACACCCCAGGACATACTAAGCTGTCTTAAAGTTGTCGGGTCGGTGGTAAGGCCTATTATGGGGCAGTCAGCTCTGTACTTTGAGAGCATTCTTGCTGTACCGCCGCCCTTTGTCACGGTGATTATAGCCTTGGCGTTAAGGTCATTTGCCGTTGTAACGGTTGCGTGGGATATAGCTTCGGTCACAGATTCGCTCTTTGTATCCTCACGCATCTTGAAGCGCTTTGCGTAGTTAATATTATTCTCGGTGGTTTCTGCGATAAGAGCCATTGTCTTTACCGCCTCAACGGGGAACTTGCCCGCAGCAGTCTCGCCAGAGAGCATTATAGCAGAAGTACCGTCATAGATAGCATTAGCAACGTCGGTTATCTCGGCACGGGTCGGGCGGGGGTTATTTATCATGGATTCAAGCATCTGTGTGGCAGTTATTACCACCTTGCCTGCGTTATAAGCCTTATGAATGATATCCTTCTGGATAGCAGGGATCTGCTCAAAGGGTATCTCAACGCCCATATCACCTCTTGCGACCATTACGCCGTCAGATGCGGCAAGAATCTCGTCGATATTCTCAACCCCGTCCATATTCTCTATCTTGGCGATTATCCTTACATCATACCAGCCGAGCGACTGGGTGAATTTTCTTAGGTAGACCACATCTGCGCCTGTTCTTACAAAAGAAGCTGCGATAAAGTCATACCTCATCTTAGCGCCGAATTCAAGGTCGTGCATATCATCATCGGAGATATATGGCATAGAAAGCTTGACACCGGGGACGTTTATACCCTTATGGTCGGAAAGCGTGCCGCCGTGAATGACCTCACAAAGGATATCCTCACCCTTGACAGACTTTACCTTAAGCTCGATAACGCCGTCATTTATAAGAATAGAGTCGCCTGCCTGAACATCTTTGGGAAGATGCTCAAAGGTAACAGATGCCTGCTTGCTGTCGCCCTCTACATCACGGGTAGTCAGGGTGAACTCATCACCGTCAGCTATTTCAACAGGCTTACCGCCCTTGAAGTTTTTGAGCCTTATCTCTGGGCCTTTTGTATCAAGCAGAGTAGCAACGGGCAGGTCAAGCTCAGTTCTTAACTTCTCTACCATTTCAAAGCGCTTTTTATGCTCTTCATAGGTTGAATGGGAAAAGTTGAATCTTGCAACATTCATTCCGCCCAGCATAAGCTCACGGAGTATCTGCTCATCATCGGTAGACGGGCCTATTGTGCATACTATTTTTGTCTTTCTCATTGTATTATCCCTCTCTTTTGCTATTATATGCATATTATACACCTATTCTTTGATAAAGTCAACATCATTGATATTGACGGTAATTGATATATATGTTACAATATCGTAAAGAAAGGGGCTGAGCCAAATGACTGACACGGCACTAAGAAAGAGCATATCGCAGGCAGCTGACATTTTCAAAAACAGCGCAAGAGGCATTATGATAACCGACACAGACCTTAAGCTCAAATGGTCAAACGACATTGAGCTTTCTAAAGGCGTATTAACTGATGACTGCACGGGAACGGCCGTAAAGCTGATAAACAAGACTATACCACTGCAAAAGACCGAGATAACCATTGAGGGCGAGAAGTTTTTTCTTTTCAGCAGATATGAAGACAAGGACTTAATGACATTTCTAAAGAGCGAGGCGGCTGACGGCCTTTACTGCACATACAGCAGCAAGCTCAGGATTAGAAGTGCTGAGTATCTAAACATACCAAAACTGATAACCGACCCACAGCAGGCCAAGGCAGTAAGTGATGAGATAAAGCGCACAAACACAAGGCTTTTAGGCTCATACATCAACTCTACCGAATTAATTAAGTTTATAAATGCTGACCCTTACAAAGAGCCGTGCTGTCTGACACGTTTTCTTGAGCCGTTTCTGGATAATGTTATATACATTTCAAAAACTAACGGCTTTGATTTTTCTTACAACGTCGAAAAGGAGCTTTTTCTGAGGACAGACATAAAAACGCTCAAATGCGTATTAGCAAATCTCATAGTGAATTCATTTATGTATAACAAGAATGATAACAAAAAGGGCGAGCTTAAGATATACCGTCAAAACGGCAGCATATACATAAGCATGACCGACAATGCAGGCGGGATAGATATGCAGAAACTCAGCCTGACAGAAAAGCCCTACGCCTGCAAAAACAGCGGCGAGGGTCTTGGGCTTTATCTTGCAAGGCTTTATACCGAATATTCGGGCGGAGAGATAACATTCACAAACAAGGACGGCGGATTGAACGTTCTTATAGAACTGCCGCCTAAGCTTGAATACATACCCGACGAGCTATGGCAGCCGCCGTATGTTCCCTACCCTGTTCTGCTTGACGCCGAATATCTCATTCTTGCAAAGGGAATGAACACAGTCGAGGGCGGGCGCTTCAGCGATTAATGTAACGTCTTGCACCGATGATATGGATACACCTTGCTTTATCAAAAAGATAAGTATCAAGCGGGCGAGCGTAGGTGTCATTGGTATGAGCCGCAACATAGAAGATATTACATACAGCGAGTGATAAAAGCCCATGTCGCCGCCAAGCTGAATAACATCACCCGACTGCGCATTATACAAAGGCACAAGCTCACCGAAAGGGCCTGTGCCTTTATTATTTATGATAAAGCGGCAGAAATACTCTACACCAGTCCATGCAGCGGCACGGTCGTTAAGCGAGATATAGTACCAGCCTGTATCTTTTGTATAATTCATCACAGCGCCCTCGGCGTATATGCATTGTGAGACGAAATTAGTGCAGTCACCGCCCAGGGTGTCAAAATCATAATATTCGGGGTTTCTCGAATACGCCCAGCGGCGGGCATAGTTTAAGCCGTTTTGTATATTCAGAGGATATTCGTAATACATATTATATAGTATGCATATATCTGTATATATGATACTTTTATGATTATGGATAAGTCATAAGGTTTCACCGAGATTTCACATTAGGTTTAAGTTAGTTTAAGGTACAGAGGATAAAATGTATATAACAGCAAAGGACATAATAACAAAAGCTTTTTCATAATCTTTCCTTCAATATACTTAAAAAAGCGGTGCTCACACAGAGTACCGCTTTTTTCGTATCAGTTATTTAAGAAAGCCGTTTATAATCTGCTCCTCGGCCTCCTGCTCGGTAAGGCC
>CADAGC010000074.1:12029-35719 GCA_902787365.1 uncultured Ruminococcus sp.
GTAAGGCCTAATGTCATAAGCTTTGTAAGCTGGTCGCCTGCTATCTTACCGATAGCCGCCTCGTGAACAAGCATAGCGTCAACGCTGTTTGCTTCAAGCGAGGGAACTGCAAGGATACGGCCGTTATCCATTATGATAGAGTCACACTCGGTATGGCCTGAGCACTCATCATTACCCAGGATACACATATCAAGTTTCTGGTAAGAATTATCTCTTGCAACAGAACGGGAAACTATATCGGCAGAAGAGCCCCTGCCGTTAAGGTCAACATTATAAATGCTGAGTGCCTTCTGATCGCCGTGGGTCATAAGGCGCTCGTGAACTACGAGCTTTGCGCCTGCCTTAAGCTCTGCCTTTGTGGTGCGCTCGGTAGAGTCAACGCCTTTTATCTGCACCATTTCCATTTCCATAGACGAATCCTCGTCCATATAAACCTCGGTAACGGGGTTGAGTATACGCTTGCCCTTGCCGTCGCCCGAGCCGTAATGCTTTTCAACATACTTTACCTTGGAATTCTTACCCACAAAGAAGCGGTGAATGCCGTCGTGCTCGCTGTCCTGCGTACCGCAGTTATCAATACCGCAGCCAGCAACTATCAGAACATCGCTGTTATCGCCCACATAGAAATCATTATAAACTGTTTCCTTAAGGCCGCTTTCACTCAGAACTACGGGGATATGCACGCTCTCGTTCTTTGTGCCCTCTTTGATGATGATATCTATACCGGGCTTATCCTCTTTAGTTTTTATATCAATATTGGCGGTAGTGTTACGGCCTGCAAGAGCGCTGTTTGCTCTGAAATTATATGCGCCCTCGGGGATATCGTGCAGGTCTGCGACCTCACGCATCAGGCGTCTTTGTATCTCGTCAAGCTGTTTCATTTTCTTACCTCCTTATCAAGCATCTCGCAGGAAGTAACTGCCGAGTCTGTGCCTGTTATCTCAGGGAGTATCTCGTCCTTGGGGCCACGCTTAAGAATAGCACCGTCAGCAAGAACTATTATCTCGTCAGCTATATTTAGTATCCTCTCCTGGTGCGAGATAACTATGATAGAACGGCCGCTGACAGTCTTTCTCATATTCTCGAATATTCTGATAAGGTTCTGGAAGCTCCAGAGGTCTATTCCAGCCTCAGGCTCGTCAAAGACTGCAAGCTTGGGGTCACGGGCTAAAACTGTGGCTATCTCTATCCTTTTAAGCTCACCGCCCGAAAGCGAAGCGTTGACCTCACGGTTGATATAATCCTTAGCGCAAAGGCCGACTTCGGAAAGGAAAGAGCAGGCCTCGCTCACCTTGATAGGCTTGCCAGAAGCGATCTTCAAAAGGTCAAGCACCGTCAAGCCCTTAAACCTTACAGGCTGTTGAAATGCAAAGCCTATGCCTGCTTTTGCCCTGTCGGTTATAGACATATCGGTTATATCCCGCCCGTCAAGGAAAAGCTTACCCGAAAGAGGCTTCTGAATACCTGCGATTATCTTGGCAAGGGTGGACTTACCGCCGCCGTTGGGGCCTGTTATGACGGTGAATTTATCATCGTCGATAGTTAATGATATATCCTTGATTATCTGCTTCTCCTCGCCGTCATTATCAGCGGTAAAGGAGATATTCTTTAATTCAAGCATCAAATTCAACTCCTATTATTAATAGTTATCAGTTTTCATTATAACACACGCCCACGCATTAGTCAATTGACAAATAGTTAACAATCTATATAAACCAAAAGACCGCCAATGAAGACGGTCTTTTGATCTATTCGGTCTTTTCAACTACGCTATACATATTGGTATCGTCTGCCCTGACCTCAACACCTTTTGCAAAGAAAAGCTCTGAACAAGTGACGAACTCATACCCCTGCTTCTGAAGCTCGGGGATTATCATTTCAAGCGCCTGAACAGTCTGGAAATTGCCCTGCGAATCGTGCAGGAGTATAATAGCGCCGTCGCAGGCCTGCTCTATGGTCTTTTCATAGCGTTTCTGTGCATCGACCTTTGGCTCATAGTCTTCACAGCCGAGGCCGCAGATAAATGTAAGGTCTATCGTTTCATACATAGTACTGTTTGTTGCGATATAAGGCGGGCGGAAGAATGACGGCTCTTTCCCGATGATATCCTTTATCTTCTCATTGGTAAAGGCTATCTCTGCCTTTATATCCTCATCGCTCATCTTATTCATATAAGAATGGGTCTTTGAGTGATTTGCTATCTCACAGCCCATCTGATAGGCACGCTTGACATTTTCGGCACTCTGCTCGTTAATATTGTCACCGATAAGGAAGAATGTTCCCCTTACGCCGTACTTTTCGAGCACATCGAGCACCTCGCCCGTGGTGGTAGTATTAGGGCCGTCATCAAAGGTCAGAGCTATGACCTTGCCGTATTCCTCAGCCTTTTCGTGGCCTATGGGAACGCTTGTGACAACCTCCTGCGGCTGTGATTCGGGAACTGATGAAACAGCACTTCCCTGCTCGCTGTCTACTGTAGAACTTGTCTGCTCACCGCACGATGTCATAGCTATTACTCCTCCCAAAATCAAACTAAGCAATAATCTTCTAATCATTTTACCAGCCCATTTTTTCTTTTATGACAGGTACTATCTCAGCACAAGCGTTGTCATGTGACTTTCTAATGGGGTGATAGTCGGCAACAAGGCCGTCTTTCTGGGCATCATGCTCCTTGAAGCAATGAGAGAGCACCCTTTCATCGCCTGTTTCGGCCTTATATTCATTCACGGCTGTTTCAAGCGCCTTGTAGATACGTGTACCCATTATGCCTACGCCGCAGAATATATAGGCATCGGGGTTTATCTCCCTGACAGTCTTTAAGAATTTCTTATAGTTATCTGCATAATCACGCTGTCTGTCTTCATGGTCAAGGCAATAGCTGTCATCATTCGTGCCAAGATTAATAACTATCGCCTGAGGAACAAACTGCTCAAAATCCCACGAGATATCTTCGGGGGCGAGCTTATCGGCAAATTTCTTATAGGAAAAACCCAGCGACTTATAGTAAGGGGGAACAAGCTGTTCTGTTACCTTAGCTTCGGCAGTAGCGGTATAGCCCGAAATGATACCGTAGCCGCTTATAGACACAAGGCTGTAATCGGCATCAAGTGCCCTTGCGGTCTTATAGGCATAGGCGGCTGTGCAGTCTTCGGTTGAAGTTTTAAAGGGGTGCAGAGGGTCTTCATCATCAACGCCGTAGCCGCAGGTTATCGAGTCACCTATAAACTCTATACGGCGCTCTCTTGCGGGGGCGGGAGTGACAGTTGCGTTATCGTCTGTTTCGAGAGAAGCTATGCCCATTGTTGACATAGCACACTCGGAGAGCTTGATTATCTGAACTCTTGCCTTAGCAGGCACATTACTGTCAATAACTGTGAGTTTAGTCACACGCTCGCACAAAGTACCCTCGCAGACTCTTTCGCCGTTTACTTCAACAGCATATCTTGCGACGTTCTTCTTTTCCTCTTCATCAGCAGAGGCATCTGCAAGCAGGGTAACATAAAGTGTGCTGCCCTCAAAATCGAACTCGGCGCCCGTACCCGAAAAGGCAGACCAGAGCGAGTCTTCATAATAATATGTTCTGCCCACAGGGCGGATATTATCGTTTGTAAGCTTAAAAGTCTTCATAAAAAACATCCCTTTATCAATAAGATAGTGATATTATAGCACACAATTACATTAATGTAAATAGCAAAGCTAAAATTTTTATACTATTTCAACAAATTCTATTGAAACAGCGTGCGTTTTGTGATATAATAAAGTAAACATACTTTTAATCAAAAAAATGGTACCATATCTGGTAGCGTGAGGAAAACATGGAAATAAGGTTTAGTGATATAAATGATGACCCGTATGAAATAAGCAACATATACGAAAGCAGCTGGAAATACGCATACAAGGGCATTATACCTCAGGAATATCTTGATAGCATACCCAAAGGGCGCTGGGCGGCAAGCATAAACAAGAAAGGTATGCAGAGCCTTGTAATTGACGACAACGGCAAGCTCATCGGAACGGCGGGCATTTGCAGGTCAAGGTGGGAGAGATTCCACGACTGCGGCGAGATAGTTTCTATATACCTTTTGCCCGAATACATCGGAAAGGGCATAGGCAGCAAGCTTTTAAAAAGATGCATAGATGAGCTTAAGTTACAGGGCTTTAACAAGATCCTGCTATGGGTGCTTGAAGAAAACACACGTGCAAGAGGTTTTTACGAAAAGAACGCCTTTTTATGCACGGATGAATATATCAGCGACAATATAGGCGGAAAAAGCTTAAGAGAGATAATGTATATACTGGATATAAAATAATTCAATTAAGGGCGTGAGTTGAAATGAGAGAAACAAGACTTTTATGCGACGGGTGGCAGTTTGCAAAATGCCCATTCGGCACAGAGTATAAGGACGCACAGGGCTTTGCCCCTGTAGACCTGCCGCATGACTGGCTGATATATAACACCAATGACCTGTATGAAACATCTACAGGCTGGTATAAGAGAACGCTGACTGTTCCTGCTGACGGCAGGCGTACGGCTCTGCGCTTTGACGGCGTGTATATGGACAGCAAGGTTTATGTAAACGGCGTACAGGCTTTTGAATGGAAATACGGCTACACACCCTTTGAAGCGGACATAACCGACTATTTAAAAGAGGGCGACAACGAGATAGCTGTAAGAGTAGACCACCATGCACCCAATTCACGCTGGTATTCGGGTGCGGGCATATACAGAAAGGTTACGCTAAAGAGATATGAGCAGTCACACATACTCCCCGACGGCGTATATGTTAATGCGCAGACTGACGGCAAGGTGACTGTCATCACCCAGACTGAGCGACCCGAGAATGAGACTGCCGAGGCTTTGAGCATAAGAACAATACTCTATTCGCTCGGAAACGGAGAACGCATAGAGGTAGCGGAATTCACAGACAGATGCAACGCCTGCGACAAGACCGCCCTGCCTGCCGAGATAGTCAGAGAGGGATTCAAATACACACAGAACACACAGACTTTCTTTATCAAAGAGCCCAAGCTCTGGAGTGTATCAAAGCCGCAGCTTTATATGCTAAAAGCCGAGCTTTTCCGTGGGAACGAGTTTATTGACCTATACACCTGCGAATTCGGCATAAGAAGCGCTGAGTTTGACCCTGACAAGGGCTTTCTCCTGAATGGAAGGCACTTAAAGATACACGGCGCCTGCGAGCACCATGATTTAGGCGCATTGGGTGCGGCATTCAACAAGCACGCCATGAAAAGAAAGCTTTTAAAGCTTCGTGAAATGGGCATAAACGCCATAAGGACGAGCCACAACCCGCCCGCAGAAGAGCTTCTGACGCTTTGTGACAGAATGGGCTTCCTTGTAATGGACGAGGGCTTTGATATGTGGGAAAAGAGCAAGACAGAATACGACTATGCACGCTTTTTCCCTGAATGGATAAACAAGGACGTATGCGCCTGGGTAAGGCGTGACCGCAATCACCCCTGCGTTATCGGCTGGAGCATAGGCAACGAGATATACGACACCCACGCAAGCGAACGTGGGCAGGAAGTGACCTCGATGCTGCTTAACCTTGTAAGAAAGCACGACCCCCTCGGCAACGCCGTTGTGACCCACGGCAACAACTTTATGCAATGGGATCTTGCGCCGAGATGCACGGATATACTCAAAGTTGCAGGCTACAACTACGCCGAGAGGCTTTACAATCGTGACCATGCAGCACACCCCGACTGGGGCATATACGGCTCGGAGACTTCATCTGTCGTTCAGAGCAGAGGTATATATCACTTCCCGCTTGATGAAGCAATTCTCTGCGATGATGACGAACAATGCTCGGCACTTGGCAATTCCTCGCCTGCATGGGCTGCAAAGAACACGCTTGCCTGCATAATACCCGACAGAGATACACCCTACTGCGCAGGGCAGTTTATATGGACGGGCTTTGACTACATAGGCGAGCCTACGCCCTACTCCACCAAGAACAGCTACTTCGGGCAGATTGACACCGCTGGCTTTGAGAAAGACAGCTTCTATATCTTCAAGGCGGAGTGGACAGACTATAAGACAGCGCCTTTTATTCACGTTTACCCCTACTGGGATTTCAACGAGGGGCAGGATATCGACATAAGAGTCGTATCTAATGCTCCATTTATAAGGCTTTTCTTCAACGGCGTGCTTATTGGCGAGAAAGCGCTTGACCACAAGCACGGAACAAATCTAATACTTGATGTAAAGCGCCCCTACGAAACAGGAACGCTCACCGCCGCTGCCTATGACGAAAACGGCAGCGAGATTGCACGAGACGAAAAATGCAGCTTTACAGATGCGACAGCGCTCACACTTACTGCTGATAAAATGACAGCCTGCGCCGACGGCGAGGAACTGTTCTTTATAATGGTAACAGCAAATGACAAAAACGGCATAGCTGTAAACAACGCCGTAAACAGAGTTGATATTGAAGTAAGCGGCGAGGGCAGACTGTTAGGCCTTGACAACGGCGACTCGACTGACTATGAGCAGTACAAGACCACCTCACGCAGAATGTTCTCGGGCAAGCTGTTAGCTATCATAGCGGCCACAAAAACCGCAGGCTGGATAAAGGTCAAAGCCACATCACCCGGGCTTGAAAGCGCAGAGCTGGAGCTTATGACCATAGCCTGCGAGACTGACGAGGGCATTCCGGCAAACGAAAGAGTAAGCACCTATCAGCCCGATTATGAGCGCTACAAAGGCGAGATACCCGTCAGAAAGATAGAGCTTTCCGGCGAGAGGACAAGCTTTGACAAAGAGCATGACACCCTTACATTCAAAACAGTATGCAAGCCCGACGATGCAACATACAAAGACGCCATATCATACCGCTTGACGACTGCTTCGGGGATAGATACGAACATAGCAGAGATAGTCGAGCAGTCGGCCGAGGGTGTTACGATAAAATGCAAGGGCGACGGCGAATTATATCTGCGTGCTTTATGCAACAACGGCAAAAAGACACCCTCACCTCTTAGCGTTATGCGATTAACAGCAGAAGGGCTGGGGCAGGCAAGCTTTGATGCATACCACACTATAGCAGGCGGCCTGTTCACAAAGGGTGAAAACGCCACAACAGGTATAGAGAGAGGGCTCAGCCTTAAGGGCGGTTTGGCATATGCGGCATTTGAGAATGTTGACTTTGGCAGATTCGGCTCTAACAAGATAATAATACCAATATATATGCTAAGGAAAACGCCTGTTAAATTCGACATAATTGACGGCCTGCCCGAAAACGGCGAGGTGATAGGGACATTTGAGAACACCGAGGAATCGGCCTGGCTCAAATACAATGACGAGCAGGAGTTTACACTTTCAAAGAAGCTGACGGGTATGCACACGATATCAATAAGCTCGGCTGACGGGTTTGAGATAAAGAGCATTCGCTTTGCAAGACCCGACAAGGAGTTTTCGGAAGTCAGCTCATCACTATATTACAACATCTACGGTGACAGCTTCACACTTGGCAAGGACGAGATAACGCACATAGGCAACAATGTTGTTATCGACTACGGCGAGTTTGACTTTACCGAGAGACAGCCAAAAACGCTAATAATCACAGGGCGCTCGGCGCTTGAAATCAACTCGATACACTTCAAATTCACTAATGATGACACAGCACTTACGCTATGCGAATTTACAGGGTGCGAGGAATACACCGAAAGAGCATTTGACATAAGCGGCATAAAGGGCAAGGGCAAGGTTTCATTCACCTTCCTGCCGGGAACGGACTTTGACCTTAAGAGCTTCAGATTTGAATAACACACAAAAAGCCTGCGGAGGATATCCGCAGGCTTGATTTTTTATGCTGTGATTATTGATACAAGATAGAAAGGCACGTTATCGTCGGGCTGGTCTGTAACTCTTATCTCAACTGTGTGCTTTGAGGCTTTGTCGGCTTCAAAGACCTTGGTAAGGCAGATAAGGTCGCCCCAGTCCTCTTCAAAGTTAGCATCTAAAGTTGTGGCGTTCTTCTCGTCACCGTCGATTATGCAAATCGCTATAGGTGCAGGGCGCTTTATCGTTCTGCGCCACTGAACGCAGATGATAGATGTTTCGACCTCTGTTTTAAAGGCAGCACCAGACTTTGCAGAGAGCCAACCGTTTTTGAAAACATCTGTTATATCCCTCTGCGGCTCGGTATCCTTTTCAAAGCCGTTTATTTCGGGTGAAGAGTTTCTGTTATCAAAGCGCTTAGCGTTATCATAGCGTGCTTTTGTGAGAGGTTTTTTGGGGTACTCAAAAGGCTCGTCGGCAGGCTCTTCGTTAATAGCGTCAAGGGCATCATTGACAAGCATAGCGATTATCTCCATACCCTTATCGTTGGGGTGAAGCCCGTCAGCTGTGAGGTCATCACGCTTAAGCTCTCCGCTTTGAAGCCTCGGCCAGTCATAATCACGCACGCTGACAGCGGGCACGCCGTAGTAAGCGGCAGCTTCATTATGAATCTCCTGAGCATTGAAGCCTGTATCATAGAAAAGGTTATTAATTACCATACAAGCAGGCTCGGTCTTATAGGTGAGTATCTTTCTGAGACAGCATTCATACGTTTCCTGAAAATGCTTTTCATTATTATCATCATTTACCGAGAACTCAACAAACACTATATCGGGGTCAAACCTGAGCACATCATCATAAAGCCTTGCCGCACCGAACTGCGAGGTGGTAGCGCCTATACCGCCGTTAACAAGCGTCATCTCGGACTTCGGGAACATATCCTTAAGGTGAGCGAAAATACGGTTTACATACCTTTTATCTTCTGTAGTGGCATTACAGCCCATAGTTATCGAGCCGCCGAGAAAGCCTATAGTGAGCGCTTCTCCCCTGCCCGCTTTTTCAAAAAGGTTCTTGATACGGGCGTTGTTGCCCTTTACTGCGAATTCTGCCAATTAAAACATCTCCTTTATATAAAATTCATCACTATGATTATACCATATTTTCATACAAAATGTCAATAAAAAAGTCGGCACTAAAAGTACCGACCGTATTATTATTTATTAGCCCTCGATAAGCTTCTGTGCAGCGAGAGTAGCTGCATTCTTGAGCATCTTCTTTGACTTATCGCTGCTTTCGGAGAGCTTAAGTGTTACTGTTTCATCAGTAAGCTTGATCTCCTCAAAGCTGCCGCCGTCAAGCTTATAAACTATATCCTCACTGACAGCCTTGGCAAAGTCGCCAACCTTTACAGAGGAATTATCCTCATCAAAGTCATACACGGAGAAGAGGTAGCATTCAATATCGCCGACCTTTTCCTTGCCCTTATAGCCATACTGTCTGTTTATGCCATTTTCAAGGGGGCTTATCTTCTTAACTGCGCCTATGACTGTATTGAATGCGCTGTTTGCTTCATCAGGAAGCGGCTGGAACTGCGCCCTGTCGTCCTTTACAGCATCAGTCACAACAGTCTGAGCGGACTGTGAATCATCGGAACCTGTAGTCTTCTCCTCTTTAAAAGCACATGAGCTGATACCGACCATAACGCCTGCAAGCACAAGTGTCAGAATAAGTCTTTTCATCATCTTAACTGCCTTTCGTTTTTGTTTTCTTTTTCTTTTTTATCTTTTAGTTTTACACATTACACGGCATAATATCTCTGCCATGAAAGAATTATATCATATACTAATATTGTTGTAAATAGGTGTCAGATATTTGTAACAAAAAATCGCCGTTTGCTAAAAAACCTTTGCAAACGGCGAATAATTATTTGTGCAATAAGTACAATAAGATGTTACAAAGTCGTAACTATTGACCAAACAGCCTAATCACGAATAATCCACTACATCTATCCACCTCATAAGCAGATCATGCTCCTCGGGCTTATTCTTTATAAGCTGTGCGGCCGCAACGATAGGCAGCCACTGCTGAACATACATCTTTGACGTTCCGCTCTTCAAACAGTACTTATCAAGGTATTTATCGGCAATATCGGGGTGGTGCAGGCACAGCAGCATATAAGTCCTCGCAACGTCTGCCGAGGCGTTGCCCTGCCTTGCGTTAGACCAGTTGATAACATAGGTGCCGTCATCATTGAAGATGATATTCTTCGGCTCAAAGCTTCCGTGGCAGAGCTTTATATGCTTGGGCATAGAATCAAGGCGTGTGAGAAGTTCATATTTTTTTATTTCGTCGATCTGACCTATGCTTTTTATCTGCCTTGCCATTTTATCCTTAAGCTTTGAGAGCAGCGGCATGAACTGGGCGTGTATCTCCATTTGAATATCTATCATTCTGTCGATATACATATCCATTTTATCGGGGTTCTCTTCCATAAGCTGCTTTAATGTCTTACCCTTTATCCAGTCATGAGAGATAGCCCACTTGCCGTCAACCACACCGACCTCGTGCAGCACAGGGACTTTTATACCGGTATTGACCATAGTAGTCTCACATCTTGCATGAGTAAGGGCAGCATAAAGACACTTTTCTTTATACTCAGGCTTTTTATACACTCTAATAGATCTGTCGTCATCTTCATAAACATCATAGATATCGCCCTCTGCGATGAATTTCTTAAGTTCCATATAAACACTCCTTATTTTTTAGACAGTTGTCAAAATCAACAAGATACTTACTCTTATCTCATTAATGAATATTATACTGCAAGACATACGAAATGTCAAGGGTTTTTCGTTATTATCACTAATGTTTATTGTTTGTTAATATTTAAGCTAATTTAGATTAATGTTTACGATTTTTGTTTATTCATTTTAGATAGAGCGGTTAATTTTCTTATGTTCAATATGCACAAACAGCGTATCAGCGGAAAAGCTCTAAATATTTGTATATAATCAATAACACCACCGCAAAAAAAATGTAAAAAGCCGTTAGTTTACTGATTGACAAAAAAATAACAAAGCGGTATAATAGTAACATAAGGAGAAATATCTCCCCCGCATATCGAGAAGAAGCAAGAATGTAAAAAAGCAGTTGTTTATTAACGGAGGTAAATAACATGGCGAAGATAGTTGATAATGTTGCGGCTTTAGAAGAAAAGTTAAAGGAAGTAAAGGCTGCCCAGGCTTTGTATGCAGAATACACACAGGAGCAGGTAGACAAGATATTCAAAGCAGCGGCTCTCGCTGCTAACAAGGCAAGAATTTCACTTGCTAAAATGGCTGTTGAAGAAACAGGCATGGGCGTTGTTGAAGACAAGGTCATCAAGAACAACTATGCTGCTGAATACATCTACAATGCCTACAAGAACACAAAGACCTGCGGCATCGTTGAGGAAGACAAGGAATTCGGCACAAAGAAGATACTTGAGCCTATAGGCATCATAGCAGCGGTCATTCCTACCACAAACCCCACATCAACCGCTATATTCAAGGCTATGCTGGCACTTAAGACAAGAAACGGCATTATATTCTCACCTCACCCGAGAGCAAAGAAGAGCACAATAGAGGCTGCAAAGATAGTTTACGAAGCAGCTGTAGAAGCAGGCGCTCCCAAGAACATCATCGGCTGGATAGATGTTCCCTCTCTCGACCTTACAAACACAGTAATGAAAGAGGCTGACATTATTCTCGCAACAGGCGGCCCGGGAATGGTAAAGGCCGCATACTCCAGCGGCAAGCCTGCCCTCGGCGTTGGTGCAGGCAACACACCCGCAGTTATCGACAAGAGTGCTGACATAAAGGTCGCTGTAAACTCTATCATACACTCAAAGACCTTTGACAACGGCATGATCTGCGCCTCCGAGCAGAGCGTTATCATTGACAAGAGCATATACAGCGACGTCAAGAAAGAATTCAAGGCAAGAGGCTGCCATATATTAAATAAGGAAGACACCGAAAAAGTCAGAAAGACCATTATCATAAACGGCGCACTCAATGCTAAGATTGTTGGCCAGAGCGCATTCAGGATAGCAGAGCTTGCGGGCGTTAAGGTGCCCGAGAGCACAAAGCTTTCACCTGTGCTTGCAATGTATAAAGCCAACGACTTTGAAGACGCCTGCGACAAGGCAGACCGTCTTATAAAGGACGGCGGCTATGGCCACACGGCTTCGCTCTACGTTGACGCTTCGACAGAGCAGGACAAGATAAACTTCTTTGCACACAAGATGAAGACCTGCCGCATACTCGTCAACACACCCTCCTCTCACGGCGGCATAGGCGACCTTTACAACTTCAAGATGCCCCCTTCCCTCACCCTCGGCTGCGGCTCATGGGGCGGCAACTCGGTATCGGAGAACGTTGGCGTAAAGCACCTGTTAAACATCAAGACGGTAGCTGAGAGGAGAGAGAATATGCTTTGGTTCAGAGCACCCGAAAAGGTATACTTCAAGAAGGGCTGTCTGCCTGTTGCACTTGACGAGCTTAAGAACGTTATGGGCAAGAAGAAGGCATTCATTGTTACTGACAGCTTCCTTTACAAAAACGGCTTCACAAAGGCTGTTACTGACAAGCTTGACAGCTTAGGCATCATTCACGAGACATTCTTTGACGTAGAGCCTGACCCGTCACTCGGCTGTGCTGAGGCAGGCGCTAAGCAGATGAGCACCTTTGAGCCTGATGTGATTATAGCTATCGGCGGCGGCTCGGCTATGGACGCTGCAAAGATAATGTGGGTTCTCTACGAGCACCCCGATGCCGACTTCCTTGACATGGCTATGAGATTTATAGACATAAGAAAGAGAGTATACACCTTCCCGAAAATGGGCGAAAAGGCTTATTTCGTGGCTGTTCCCACATCATCGGGCACTGGCTCTGAGGTAACACCTTTCGCAGTTATCACAGACGAAAAGACAGGGCACAAGTATCCGCTTGCAGACTATGCGCTGCTGCCCAACATGGCTATTGTTGACACAGACATGATGATGAGCGCACCCAAGGGTCTTACAGCTGCATCGGGTCTTGACTGCATGGTACATGACCTTGAAGCTTACGCATCAGTTATGGCGACAGACTTTACAGACGGTTTAGCACTCAGAAGCTTAAAGCAGACATTTGACAACCTGCCCGAGTGCATAGCAAACGGTCAGACAGCTTACAAGGCAAGAGAGAACATGGCACACGCCGCAACTATGGCGGGCATGGCATTTGCTAACGCTTTCTTAGGCATAGCACACAGCCTTGCACACAAGCTCGGCGCTTACCACCACCTGCCCCACGGCATCTGCTGCGCACTTGTGATCGAGAACGTTATGAAATTCAATGCGCAGGAAGCGCCCCACAAAATGGGCACATTCTCGCAGTATGAATATCCGCACACCTTAGAGAGATACTGCGAGGTGGCTAATTACCTCGGCATCTTCGGCAAGGACAACAAAGACACCTTCAAGAAGCTGCTTGCAAAGATCGCAGAGCTTAAAGAAACTTGCGGCTGCAAGAAGACTATTGCAGAGTACGGCATCAAGGAAGAGGACTTCCTTGCAACGCTCGACCAGATGAGCGAAGACGCATTTGACGACCAGTGCACAGGCGCCAACCCGAGATATCCGCTGATCAGCGAGCTTAAGGAGATCTACAAGGCTTGCTACTACGGCACGGAGTATACGGGAGAATAATAAAACAGCAGATTTTCAGACAGCCGCACCGATTGGGGTGCGGCTGTTTTTCGGCTTTTTGCTTGACTATTACCGGAAGAAATGCTATAATTCAAATATAGATATTTTATAAACGGAGGTCGGCAATATGATAAAGAAAATCATATCATCGGCATTGGCGTTGTCGCTGGTGTTCGGCTCGGCAGCAGTTTTGCAGGAGGGCACGATAGATTTTGGATCGCAGATTGAAGCAAGTGCGGAAACTTGTGGAGATTATGAGTATGTCGTGCTTAATGACGAAACGGCGGAGTTAACTAAGTATACTGGTGATGATACTGATGTGACTATTCCGAGCGAGATTGCTGGATATAGAGTTTCAGCATTTAGCAGCGGTACTTTTAGTAATAATTCAAGTATCAAAAGCGTTGTCATTCCAGAAGGTATAACAGATATATATGATAATACGTTTTATTCTTGTTCGAATTTGGAAAGTGTAGTATTGCCGAATAGCATTGAAAATATAGGAAACTGTGCTTTTGAGAACTGTTTTCAGCTTAAAGAGATAAATATACCTTCTAAGGTCAAAAGTATTGGATATAGGGCATTTGAGTGGTGCTATTCGTTAACATCAATCAGTATTCCTGAAAGTGTTGTATATCTTGGAAGCAAAGCTTTTAATTGGTGTGAAAAACTTAAAGATATTGAATTCAAAGCTAAGGTCTTAAATATATTACCGTCAACATTCTATATGTGTTCAAGTCTTACTACTATTACGTTGAGTGATAGTATTACAACAATTGGAAAAGATGCTTTTCATAATTGTGATAATCTTATATCCATAGATATCCCTGATAAAGTAATTGCAATTGAAAATAACGCTTTTTCACAGTGTTCTTCACTAAGAAATGTAAAACTGCCAGATAGTTTAAAAACAATCGGCTCAAATGCTTTTGAGGGCTGTTCGCAACTAACTGAAATGACTATTCCCGAAGGTGTAAATGAAATAAGCAATCAAGCTTTTCGGAGTTGTTCAAGACTTGAAAGAATAGTTTTACCAAAAACAATAAAAAGCATTGGTGACTGGGCTTTTGCAAATTGTGATTTATTAGATAATGTTGTTATGCCTGATAGTGTAACATCTGTTGGACAAGCGGCTTTTGATGGCTGCATTAGTTTGAAAAGTATTACATTTTCAAAAAATGTAAAAGTTATAAAATCGTGGACTCTCCAAAGCTGCACCAAACTTGAAAAGGTCGTTCTCCCTGAAGAACTGATTGAAATTGGCAGTAATGCTTTTAGTGGCTGTATAATGCTTTCTGATATAGTTATACCATATAAAACCACAACAATTGGGTATGAGGCTTTTAATAATTGCTTAAATCTAACAAGTATAACCATACCTTATGGTGTAAAAAGTTTAACAAATAACGCTTTCAACAAGTGTTATGGATTAAAAATATTATGCTATAATGAGTCATATGCATTAGATTTTGCCCAAAACAATGAGATAGACTACAAAATAATCGAAGATACAGAGCATATTTACAAAGCAGAACGAACACTAGAGCCCACTTGTTCTAAAGCAGGAATTGATACTTATACCTGCCAGAAGTGTAATCATACATATACTGTATCGGTTGAAAAAACTCCTCATAAATACACCTCAAAAGTTATAGTGCCTACATATACATCACAAGGCTATACGTTACATACCTGCTCGGTATGCGGCAGTAGTTATAAAGATAGCTATAAAGCAAAGCTTGAAAGAACAAGTATTGCCAAGGCTAAAGTCACCGGCATAACAAACAAAGAGTATGCAAGCTATGGCGTAACACAGAGCCCCACAGTCAAGCTTGGAAGCAAAACATTAAATCCGTATTCCGACTATAAATTAACATATAAGAATAATAAATCCGTTGGAGTGGCAACTGTTACCATAACAGGTATAGGCGCTTATAAAGGAAATATAAGCAAGACATTTAAGATAACTCCCTGCAAGCCTTTTATGTATGGTGTATCTTCTCCTAAAACAAAACAACTAAGAATAAGCTTATATACAGTAACAGGAAAAGCTTTTGATGAACTTTACAAGTCACTATTAAAATCAGAAGGTGCTGACGGCGTTCAGATAGTATATTCCACATCAAAGAAATTTACTAAAGCTACAACAAAAACCGCAAGCACAAAGAAATCGTCCAAGACCATTACAGGTCTTAAAAAAGGCAAGACCTACTACGTCAAAGTGCGCACATACAAGACCGTCGGCAAGACCAAGTACTACAGCGGCTACAGCGCAGTAAAGAAGATAAAAGTCAAATAACAAACGCAGGCAGGGCGAGCGCTCTGCCTGTTTTGCTGTATTGACATAAAGGGGCAAACGTGCTATAATCAAATTCAGGGAGTGATAGCTATGAATGACCCCATAATGACTATATATATCGAAATAACAGCCACTCACGGCCTTAGCGGTGATGATGTATCAGTAAACCTGTTATACTTCCACGCAAGGGCAGAGGGCAGGCTTTTTAAAGGCGAGACTGTGACCGACGGGATAGACACGCAGGTGTTTGACAAGGGGCAGTTCTCACTATCGGCAAGGTATATGCTGGAGGGCGTAGACTTTGAGGGGAACAAGTGCAGGGTATTTATCGAAAACAACGGAACTACCCTTGACAACTGCCGCCCGAGGATATATACCGACAGCAAGGCGATTTCATATCTTTGCAATACCGAGCTTACCGCAAAGGGAGAAACGGTCGGTGACGGGGTGGTAATAAGAATATACTCCCCAGTGTGAATCACGCATAAACACAGAAAATTAGCACGAAAGTGTGCATTGATAGGGTGATAACCATTAGCAGCAAGAATAACAGCCTTATAAAAAACAAGGCAATAAAAAACGGGATAATATTTTCCTGCATACTACAGGGAGTGCTGTTCCTGCCGCCGCTGTTGCTGGGCTATATCGGCTACAAGGCGACGGGCAGCCACACGGCAGTATCGTGGATACAGCTGCTTGTGTATCTTGTATGCACATTCGGCTGTGTGCCGCTTAAAAAGCAATTTGCCGCAAGAAGCGATGACGACAGGCTGTTTGTCTGCACATATGCGGTGATATATCTCGCTTTCTCGATATTTGAAGCAGTAATAATGCTGATACTATTATTAAATAAAGACTCGTTCCTTATTGACATGACTATGCAGCAGGGGGCACTTTTCGGCGGGCTGTCTACGGTCGCCTTTGCGTTTTTCTATGATTTTGAGGTATGCCTGCTGCCGTTTATATTAGGTTTTCACGACATGGCAAGCAAGCACGAGCGCTTAGGATACGACTTTGCAACGGTGAGCCTTATAGCACAGTGCGTAGCAAATATACTGTTTGTAAATCTGATACTTTTTTCAAAGACTTGGTAATGTACGCCCGACAGTCTTGTAACAGGGTGTCGGGGATTTTTTATAGAAGGAGAACAATATGAGCACATTAACAGATGAACTTAAAATATATGAGCTTTCAACGATATGGAAAGAAGCGGAGTATAACTTCGCATTCTGGGATAAGCTTGATATCAACTGGGACGAGGAATACAAGAAAGCCCTGCCGAGGGTACTTGCGGCAAAGGATATATATGACTATTACAAAGAACTTATGCGCTTTGTATCTATGCTTTCGGACGGGCACACGAGCGTTTCAATGCCTATAGAGATCATGCAGAATAATGAGTATTATTCCATGATCCCGATTTTGCTTTTCGGATTTGACGGTAAGATCGCCGTTATAAACACGACCGAGGAATACAAGGACAAAGTTCCGCTTTACAGCGTGCTTAAGAAGATAAACGGCACCGATGCGGCAGAATATATAAAAGATAACTGCTACCCATACATATGGCACGCAAACGAAGCTGCGTGCAGTTTTTCTGCTTTGAACGAGCTGATGTTTGGCAGAAAGGGCAGCACGCTTAAGATGACCTTTGAGCATGAGGGCAAGGAATTTGAAGAAACGCTCACAAGAGAAGACCCCGCACAGATGAAATGGCGCAGTATCGACCAGCAGTTCAAAGACGACATATCAAAGGAGCTTATTATCGGCGGCAATACTTTCAAAGCCGAGATGCGTGAAGACGGGATAGCCGTTTTAAAACTCACATCATTTGATGATAATAATATGCCGAGTGAAATATACGCACACTTTGAAAGCTTTAAGAACGCAAAGGCTTTCATAATTGATGTAAGAGGAAACATCGGCGGCAACAGCGACAATGCTGACAAGATCGCTGCGATGTTTATAAACGGCGACTTTGACAGTTGCGGCGCCGAAGAACAGATATATGAGCCGGCTCACAAGGCGTGGGGCATTTACAGAGATGACCTTAAAGACCTCACACCCGAGGAGCTTGAAGAAAGATACTCTGACGAGGATAGCATAAAGGATTACAAGATGTTGCGGCACATCTACTACAAGAGAGAAATTGTAAAGAAAGAGAATCATGCCCCCGGCAAGCTCGCAGCACCAATAGCCGTGCTTATGAACGAATACACCTTCTCGGCGGGCGAGGATTTTATTGATGTTATGAAAGCACACACCGATGCTGTATTCATAGGCACCAACACCGCAGGTTCATCGGGGCAGCCGCTACAGATAAGCCTCGAAAGCGGCGGGCATTTCAGAGTATGCACAAGGCGATGCTATGCACAAAATTGTGAAGACATATACAACAAAGGCTTCTCACCCGATATAAGGATAGTTCAGACGCTTGAAAGCTATGCCGCAGGTGTGGACGAAGCTATGGAAAAGGCTGTGAACATACTTAAAGAAAAGATATAATAACACTCCCCTGCCTGTATGCCAAAAGCTGCGGGCAGGCTTTTTTGTAACCAAAATATTAACATTTCTTGCTTTTTTGAGTGAAAAGAGCAATTGACCTTGAAATTTGTCTAAGCATATGGTATAATAAAATAAGTATAATTATTTTGCCAAAGAGCATAGTTTAAGGTGATATATATGAAAAACTACGACGTTATTATCGCAGGCTGCGGCGCTGCGGGGCTTTATTCGGCTATCAACCTGCCGAGCGACTTCAAGATACTCGTTCTTTCAAAGAGAGAGCTGACCCTTTGCAACTCTGCCCTTGCGCAGGGCGGCATTGCGGGCGTTTACAAAAGCCCTGAGGACGACCCCGAGCTGCACAAGCAGGACACATTCGTAGCAGGCGGATTTGAGAACGACCCTGTTTCTACAGATGTGCTTGTTCACGAGGCGGCTATCGACATTGACAGGATAATAAACTTAGGCGTTGACTTTGACAAAAAGCCTGACGGCGACTATCACCGCACATTAGAGGGCGGCCACGGCAAGCACCGCATATTCCACCACAAGGATTCTACGGGGTATGAGATAGAAACTAAGCTGCTTGCCTATGTGCAGACTCTGCCCAATGTTGAGATATGGGAAAACGCTGTTATGACCGACATCAAAAAGACCAACACAGGTTTTTCGTTCCACGTTCTTAAGGGCGAGGAATTCATAACTGCTAACAGCCACTTTGCTATATTTGCAACGGGCGGCATAGGGCGAGTTTACGAATACACCACAAACTCGGCTATAGCAACGGGCGACGGCATAGCGCTTGCTTACAAGTTAGGGGCAAGGATAAAGAATTTAAGCTACATTCAGTTCCACCCCACGGCATTCAACAACAGAGACAAGAGAGAGTGCTTCCTTATATCCGAGGCAGTCAGGGGCGAGGGCGCTTACCTTAAAAACTGCCACCACGAGCGCTTTATGCAGAGATATGACAAGAGATTAGAGCTTGCGCCCCGTGACGTTGTGTCACACTCTATCATATTTGAGTCAAAGAGAACAGGCTCTGATGAGTTCTTCCTTGACATAAGCTACAAGGATGCTGACTTTATCAGAAACCGCTTCCCGATGATATACAAAAACCTGCTTGAAGCGGGCTATGACATGACAAAGGATCTTATACCCATATTCCCCTGCCAGCACTATCTTATGGGCGGTATAGATGTTGACACATTTGCACGCACCACAGTTGAGGGGCTGTATGCCTGCGGCGAGTGTTCGCACACAGGCGTTCACGGCAACAACAGGCTTGCGAGCAACTCGCTGCTCGAAGCACTTGTATTCTCACGCAGGGCAGCACACGATATAGCGGAAAAGAACAAAGCCCACACTCAGGAATACACACAAGCGGATTTTGTTGTTGACAGCGATGCGCCCCACATTCCTCACGGAATAAGAACAAAGGTAAGAAAGATAATGCAGAGCGCATACTTTGTAATACCCGATGTTGAAGAGGTATTCAAGGGCTACCGTGACATCTGCGACTTAAAGGAGAGCCTTGACAACGGCCGCTATAAGGTTGACCGTGACTATGTTGAGGCAAGCTCGCTTTGCACCTGCGCATACATTATATTGAGCGACTGCATGAAGATAATTACCGAAAATGCAGAGCTTACGACCACCAGCGAGGGCGAGGATATGTATAACGAGGATCAGGAGCTTTCGCTCAAAAAGGAAGAAACGGATTATTTATTCTAAGGAGAAACAATTATGGCACTGATGCAGTTTCAGATAGACGATCTTATCAAAACGGCTCTTAATGAGGACATAAACTATGTAGACGTGACTACCGACTATCTTGTTGATGCTGACAAGGTATCAACTGCGCGCTATGTTGCAAAGGCTGACGGCGTGCTGTGCGGCATTGACATAGCGGTTAGGGTGTTTACTCTGCTTGACCCGACTGCAAGCTTTGAGATCTACATCAAAGACGGCGAAAAAGTAAAGAAAGGCGACATAATCGCCCGCATAACCTGCCACACGAGAGAGCTTTTAAAGGGCGAGAGAACGGCTTTAAACATAGTTCAGCATATGTCAGGCATAGCGACAATGACAAGAGAATGCGTTGAGCTTGTTGAGGGCACAAAGGCTTCAATTGCCGACACAAGGAAGACTCTGCCAGGCTTACGAATGATACAGAAATACGCTGTAACAGTCGGCGGAGGGAGAAACCACCGCTACAACCTTTCAGACTGTGCTATGCTTAAAGACACACACCTTGACGCCTACGGCTCGATGACGGGGGCTGTGAATGCTCTGCGTGAGAAAATGGGGCACACAGTCAAGATAGAGGTCGAGGTTGCAAACCTTGACGAGCTGAAAGAAGCGCTGTCGCTGGGCGTTGAGATAATAATGCTTGACAATATGACTAACGAGGATATGGCACAGGCTGTAAAGATCGCTGACGGCAAGGCACTTTTAGAGGCATCAGGCAACGTAACGGCGCAGACGATAAGAGGTATCGCAGAGACAGGCGTTGACATAATATCGCTCGGTGCGCTGACACATTCGGTCAAGGCGTTTGACATTTCAATGAAGATAGATAAATAACAAATCAGGCTCTGTGTTCAGAGCCTTTTTTGAAAGGAGATAAAAGCAATGAGAAACGATTCATTCCTTGAACAGGAGATGAGGGCAGAGGGGCGAAGCCTTGGCGATGAGCCGCAGCAGTTTGCACAGCCCCAATATCAACAGAACTTTACCGCAAGAGGGCAGGTATACGCAGGCAGGAGTAAGACAACAAATGATGCAGCGCTTGTGTTCAAGATAGTAGGCGGCGTGTTTATGGGCATAGGTGCGCTGATAATCGCTATCGGCTTTATAGTTACATACTTTATGCAGCAGAACTACGACAAATGCACAGAGACTGTCACAGCTGTTGTGGTAAAGAATATAAAGAAAGAAGACACATACACACCTGTTTTTGCTTATACTGTTGACGGCAAGGACTATGAGCAGAAAAGCTCATACAGCACCAATCCGCCAAAATACGATATAGGCGACGAGGTAGAGCTGCACTATGAACCGGGCAAGCCGACAAATTTCTATGTTGACAAAGCTATAACCCTTGTGCGGATAGTGCTTTACAGCATAGGCGGGTTCTTCTTTGTGTTTGGCTTTGTGTTTGTGATAGTGGGCATAAAGGCAAAAATCAAAGGAGAGCGGCTTTGATATGGCAAAGAAAATTGTTATAACAGACCCCGTAAAAATAAGGCGGTTTATGCTCATATTCGGGCTGGTATTCATTTTAGGCGGTGTTGCTGCGATCGCACTCGGCATATGGTCCGGTCTTGGTACAAAAGAAAAAAATGACAAATGCTCAAAAACAACTACCGCAACAGTTACAGACTATGAAAAATTCACACAGATACGTGTCAAAAATGCAGGCAGACGTCATACAAGAACAGATACGAATTACAGCCTTATGTATGAATTTGAAGTAGACGGTACAGTATATGCAGGCGGGGACACAGATATAGGGTCAAACCAAAAGCCCTACCCTATCGGCACGAAAATTCAGATCCACTATGACCCCGATGACCCGGAAAACAGCTATTTTTACAATACATCAAACATGAAAATGTATTTAGGGGTCGGTATGGGCGCAGTATTCATACTGGTAGGAGCACTGGTCGCAAGCGGAAAGTTCAGCCAAAAAAGCAGATAACATTAAAGGAGGTATCTCTATGGCATCAATAATGGACGGTGAAAGGCAATTTCACATTCAGGCGAAAAAAGGCGAAGTGGGGCGCTACTGCATACTCCCCGGCGACCCTGACAGAGTGCCGAAGATTGCGGCGTTTTTAAAGGACGCAAAACAAGTTTCGCAAAACCGTGAATACAACGTCTACACAGGCTACCTGGGCGATGAAATGGTAACAGTATGCTCAACGGGTATAGGCGGCCCTTCGGCGGCGATAGCAGTCGAGGAACTTATCAAGTGCGGCGCTGACACCTTTATTCGCATAGGCACAAGCGGCGGAATGGACTTAAAGATATGGGGCGGTGACCTTATAATCGCAAATGCCGCTATAAGAGCTGAGGGAACGACATACGAATACCTCCCCTCGGGATACCCTGCTGTTGCAAACTTTGAAGTGACCGAGGCGCTCAAAAACGCCGCCGAGGAATTATCGACTAACGAGGACGGCAACCGCTATCACGTAGGCGTTGTTCACTCGAAAGACAGCTTTTACGGGCAGGTCGAGCCGCAGGAGTCGGGCGTGAGCGACAGGCTGCTCTCTCGCTGGGGCAGCTACTTAAAATGCGGCTGTCTATGCTCGGAAATGGAATGTGCTGCCGTTTACGGCGTAGGCCTTGTAAGAGGCGCACGCTGCGGTGCAGTGCTTACAGCAATATGGAACTTCGAGCGCTCAAAGGCAGGGCTGCCCGACAACATCACCCACGACTCAACAAGAGCCATTAAGTGCGTTATGGGTGCGATAGAAAGGCTTATCAAAGCCGATAAGAAATAACAGCAAAACACCCCAAGGACAACCCTCGGGGTGAAGTTTTTAATATAAGAAGAATGTTCATTGATCACTTAAGGCTAAGGCCTTTTATGACAACATTACTGTGCTCGATACATTCAAGGCTAATGCGGGCGATCTCGTCCTTATCAATAGAATTAGCCACACGGAACTGCTCAACTCTGTCCCAGTTGCCCTTACCGTAGGCAATAACCGTGCCCAGGATCTCACCTGCAAGAGAATCTTCAAGCCTGAGGCCGCTCTTGATATTATCTGAAAGCGGCAGGCCTTCAATAACATCATCAGAGCCTAAAAACTCATGATCGATAACTATAGACATAAGGCCGCAAAGATACATCTCATCAAGAAAATCCTTATCATTCGGCTTTATGACCCTTGCAAGCTGCCAGCAGAAATCCGCACGGTAAAAACCTGTGAGGATAGTCTCGCTGATGCCCGATTCATTGAGCGCAGACAGAGAGTTGAAATAGATAAACTCCTTTGTCTTATTAAGCCCTGCGATAAGCACAGCCTGATGAACAGACTGTATCTTCTCCATCCAGTCAAAGCGGATAAAGTTTACCATTCTTAAGAATTTAAGGGTAAGCGCCGCATCTGTCTGAATGATATCAGACACCTCACGCAGGCTTATCGACGGGTCGTTCAGCTTGCTGACAAGGCGCATAAAGGTCGTCTGCATAGGGGAAAGATTATTATTTGTAACTATGATAGGCTTCTCATAATAATACCCCTGGAAGAACACCGCACCAAGGCTCTTTGCGTAGTCGATATCCTCCTGCGTTTCTACCTTTTCGGCGAGGATAAATATACGGCGCTGCCTGCATATTTCGG
>CADAGC010000075.1 GCA_902787365.1 uncultured Ruminococcus sp.
ATGGAGTTTGCATACCTTGCATCACTTGATGAGGAGGTAAGACGTGCCCGTATCGAAACGCTTTTCAAGACCAAGATACCGCTTTTTGTGGTTGCAAGAGGCCATGAGCTTTACCCCGAAATGATAGAGCTTGCCAAGGAATATGAGATCCCGATAGTGAGAACTGCCGAGAGCACGACTACATTTATAGCGGCTCTTATAGCTTTCCTCAACCTGCGCCTTGCCCCGAGAATAACAAGACACGGCGTTCTTATCGAAGTTTACGGTGAGGGTGTGCTTATTGTAGGTGAAAGCGGCGTTGGTAAATCCGAGACTGCTATCGAGCTTGTTAAGCGTGGCCACAGACTTGTTGCTGATGATGCCGTTGAGATAAGGCGTGTGTCGTCTATCTCGCTGGTCGGCTCTTCGCCCGATAATATAAGGCACTTCCTTGAACTGCGTGGTATCGGTATTATCAATATCCGCCGCCTGTTTGGTATAGGTTCTGTTAAGGTGACTGAGAAGATAGACCTTATCGTTGAGCTTGAGCCGTGGGAGAAAGACAAGATATACGACCGCATGGGTATCGACAATGAGTATACAACTATCCTCGGCGTTAAGATACCCAGCCTTACCATTCCGATAAAGCCCGGCCGTAACCTTGCGGTAATTCTTGAAGTTGCCGCTATGAACAACAGGCAGAAGAAAATGGGCTATAACGCTGCACAGGATCTTCTTGACAATCTCGGCCTGCAAATGGACACCAAGGATAAGGTCAAGAACTGGGACAGCTTTTGATAAATAAACAGTAAGAGGTTTTTGCTTTGATGAATGAAAAGTATTTTGATATTTATACCCTTGCGCTTAAAACGGGATGCGAGGTAAGAGAGCGTGAGCCGCTTTCGGCGCATTGTACTTTCCGTGTGGGCGGTGAGTGTGATGTGTTTGTAGAGGTGGCGTCTGGTGAAGCCCTCGGGCAGCTGATACGCTTTGCAAATGATAATAGTGTACGTTATTTTGTACTTGGAAACGGCTCGAATGTGCTCTTTTCAGATGAGGGCTATGAGGGCGTCATACTGCATATCGGGCAGATGATGAACGAGATAAGGCTGCTTGATGACGGCAAGATATACGCACAGGCAGGTGCGAGCCTTTCGAGGGTGTGCAATTTTGCCCTTGAAAACTCTCTCTCAGGCCTTGAATTTGCATATGGTATCCCCGGCTATGTGGGCGGTGCTGTGTTTATGAACGCAGGCGCTTACGGCGGCGAGGTCAAGGACGTATTTGTGAGTGCAGATGTTATTACACCCAATGGAGAGATGATAACCGTAAGCTGCGATGATATGCGCTTTTCCTACCGCTATTCTGCACTTATGGATAACGGCAGCCTTGTGACCTCGGCGGTGTTCTCTCTTGAACAGGGCGACAAGGGCGAGATAAAGGCAAAAATGGACGAGCTTATGGGCAAGAGAAAGGCCAAGCAGCCTATCGAGTTCCCCTCGGCAGGCTCAACATTCAAGCGCCCCAAGGGTAATTTTGCAGGCGCACTAATCGAGCAAAGCGGCCTGCGTGGCTACAGCGTGGGCGGTGCCTGCGTGTCGGAAAAGCACTGCGGCTTTGTTATCAACAAGGGCGGTGCAACTTCCAAGGATATTATGCAGGTCATAAAAGACGTACAAAAAATCGTACAGGAAAAGACGGGCTATCTGCTTGAAACAGAGGTTCGCCTTATCCCTGCAAGAGAGGGCTGATATTTATGAAATTCGTTATTGTTACAGGCCTTTCAGGCAGCGGCAAATCAACGGCTGTTGACGTTTTGGAGGATATAGGCTATTACTGCATAGACAATATGCCCCCCGAGCTTATAGGCAAGTTTGCCGAGATAAGCGCCAAGGCAGGCAGCAAGCTTGAAAAGGTCGCTTTCGTTGCAGATATCAGAGGCGGCGACTTCTTCCTAAAGCTTGATGAGACTATCAAGCAGCTTCGTGCCGAGAATGAGGATATCAAGGTGCTGTTCCTTGATTCGAGCGATGATGTTATAGTAAGGCGCTATAAAGAAACAAGGCGCAAACACCCGCTTGATGAGATTTCAAACGGCAATATCAGAAACGCTATTGCCACAGAGCGCAATATGCTCGTGCCGATAAAGGAGCAGGCTGATTTTTACATTGACACATCGCTTACCTCAACATCAAAGTTCAAGGAGAGGGTCTATTCGCTGTTCCTTGAATCGGGTGAGGATTTCTTAAGGGTAGACGTTTGCTCCTTCGGCTTTAAGTACGGCACAATGAACGAGGCTGACCTTATTTTTGACGTAAGGTGCCTGCCTAACCCCTTTTATATCCCCGAGCTTAAGGAAAAAACAGGCCTTAACAAAGAGGTCTATGACTATGTACTGAGCTTTGATGAAGCACAGAAGCTTCTGACCAAGCTTGAAGACCTGCTGGATTTTCTTATTCCCCTTTATCAGAGAGAGGGCAAGAGCCAGCTGATAATCGCATTCGGCTGCACGGGCGGCAAACACAGAAGCGTCACCTACGCCGAGGCTGTGGGCAGATACTTAGAGAGCAAGCTTGGCAGGATAAGGATAACCCACCGTGATATTGAAAAGCATTAAGGAGTGAGAGAATGCACTCATTTTCCTACAATATAAAAGAAGAGATCCTTTCGGGCATCAATTCGAGGGATAAGGCAGATGCAGTCTTGCTTGGACTTCTGACCTTTGCAAATGCGCTTGACGATAAGCGCATTATGCTGCTTACCGAGAATGAGCTTGTTAAGGATTTCTTTAAAAACAACGCCGAGCGCATCTGCGGTGAGGGCTGCGTAAATGTTGAGCAAAGCTCAAAGCGTGGCGAGCAGACGCTTTATACCATTGATGTTGTCGGCGATGAAAACAGGATAGAGCTGCTAAGCTATTTGCAGAGTGATTCGAGCAGGCGGCTCGCCGAAGACGATCTTCCAAAGGAAAACCTTTGCCCCTATGTTATCGCAGGGGCTTTTCTTGCCTGCGGAAGCGTTAACAATCCAATGAAAAAATACCACCTTGAATTCGTTGTGCCGACTCTTGATCTGTGCAACGATCTCGGCTTTCTGCTCGTTGAGAAATACGGCATACTCTGCAAGCATACCGAGCGTGGGCAGACAAATATCGTCTATCTTAAAGAGAGCGAGAATATAATTGATATGCTCACCCTTATGGGCGCATCGAACGGCTCGATAGAGCTTATGAACGTAAAGATAGAAAAGGATATGCGCAACAAGATAAACCGTGCGGTCAACTGCGACAACGCAAATATCGAAAAAGCTCTTCGTGCATCTGAAAGGCAGATAGCAGATATCGAGCTTATCGACAGCACGGTGGGACTTTCGGCACTTTCTGACAGCCTGCGTGAGATAGCGCTTTTAAGGTATGAAAACCCCGACCTTAACCTGTCGCAGCTGGGCGAGCTTGTTACCCCTGCGATATCACGTTCAGGCGTTAATCACCGCTTTCAGAAAATAGCCACACTTGCAGATGAAATAAGAAAGAACAAAGGGAACAAATAATCAGAGAGGAGACAGCGATGAGGGATTTTGTGCATCTGCATCTTCATACCGAGTATTCGCTTCTTGACGGCGCCTGCCGTATCGGGGAGCTTATTTCTCATGTGAAGAATTTAGGCCAGCGTGCCGTTGCTATGACCGACCATGGCAATATGTTCGGCGCAATAGAGTTTTACGACGAATGCAAAGCGCAGGGCATAAAGCCCATTATCGGCTGTGAGGTGTATGTTGCGCCAGGCTCTCGCTTTGATAAGGATATCAAGGGCAGCAGAAAATACTATCACCTGATTCTTCTGTGCGAGAATATGACGGGCTATAAAAACTTGATAAAGCTCGTATCATCAGGCTTTACCGAGGGCTTTTACGGCAAGCCGAGGATTGACCTTGAACTGATAAAAAAGCACCACGAGGGGCTTATCTGCCTTTCTGCCTGTATGGCAGGGGAGATATCCACTCTCATATCCGAGGGCGGGTATGAAAAGGCAGTTCAGACGGCACAGCTTTATGAGAGCATCTTCGGCAAGGGCAATTATTATATAGAGATACAGAATCAGGATTTTATCGAGCAGAAGAGGATATTTCCGCAGCTTATAAAGCTTGCAAGGCAGACGGGCATACCCCTTGTTGCAACAAACGACTGCCACTATATAAAGCGTGAAGACAGCGACTATCAGCAGATACTTATGTGTATATCTACTGCCACAACGATAAAAGACCCCGACAAGATGTCAATGCCCACAGACCAGTTCTATGTCAAGAGCGCTGATGAGATGTATTCGGCATTTGCAGGCTATGAGGAAGCGCTTGAAAACACGGTGAAAATTGCCGAGCGCTGCAATATAGAGTTTGAATACGGCGTGACGAAGCTGCCTTATTTCAAGCTTGACGGCGTAGAGGACAATGAAAAATTCCTGCGTGATATGTGCAAAGACGGCCTTTATAAGCGCTATAAAGACCCCACGCCGCAGGCAATAGAGCGAATGGAATATGAGCTTTCTGTCATCTCGCAAATGGGCTATGTCAACTATTATCTGATTGTGTGGGATTTTATAAACTACGCCAAGAAAAACGATATTCCCGTAGGCTGCGGACGTGGCTCGGGTGCGGGAAGTCTATGCGCTTATCTTATAGGCATAACCGATATCGACCCGCTGAAATACGACCTGCTCTTTGATCGCTTTTTAAACCCCGAGCGTGTGTCAATGCCCGACTTTGATGTTGATTTCTGCATTGATGGCAGGCAGAGGGTGATTGATTATGTTATCAGGCGCTACGGCGAGGAACACGTAAGCCAGATAATCACTTTCGGTACTTTGCAGGCCAAGCAGGCGGTGCGTGACTGCGCAAGGGCTATGGACTTTCCTGTAGCTGTGGGTGATATGATAGCAAAGACTGTGCCACGCAGTATGAGCCTTGCCGAAAGCGTTGAAAAGGTAGCGGCCGTCAAGACGCTCTACCATTCAAACGCCGACGCTCACGAGATAATCGATATGGCCATACGCATAGAGGGTCTGCCAAGAAACGCCTCTACCCACGCAGCGGGCGTGCTTATAACAAAAGACCCTGTGGTGAGCTATGTTCCCCTTTATGCCCGTGACGGGCAGGTGCTTGCACAGTATACTATGACGGCACTTGAAAGGCTCGGCCTTTTGAAGATAGATTTTCTTGGTCTTCGCAACTTAACGATAATAAAGCATTGCTGCGAGGAGATAAGAAAGACAGAGCCTGCCTTTGATATAAGCCGAGTTCCCCTTGATGATAAAAAGGTTTTTGAAATGCTCTCATCAGGCAGAACGCTTGGCGTGTTCCAGTTTGAAAGCCCGGGAATGACTGCTAACCTTATGAAGCTTCGCCCCGAGCGGCTTGAAGATATGATAGCTATGAACGCTCTCTTCCGCCCCGGCCCTATGGACTCGATACCAACCTATATAAGAAATCGCCATAACCCCTCGCTTGTGACCTACAAGCACGAAAAGCTAAAGCCTATTCTTGAAATAACCTACGGCTGTATCGTTTATCAGGAGCAGGTTATGCAGATATTCAGAAGCCTTGCGGGATATTCCTACGGGCGTGCTGATATCGTAAGGCGTGCTATGGCGAAAAAGAAAAAATCAGTCCTCGAAAACGAGCGCAAGGCCTTTATCTACGGCGATAAGGATTGCACAGGCTGTATAGCAAACGGCGTTGACGAAAAGACCGCCAGCGAGATTTTTGACGAGATGCAGTCCTTTGCGTCTTATGCTTTCAACAAATCCCACGCAGCAGCTTATTCGACAATTGCCTATCATACGGCGTATCTTAAGTGCCATTATTTCTCGTCGTATATGGCTGCGCTTATGACATCTGTTATAGGCGACAGCGCAGAGAAGCTATATTCCTATATCGACGAGTGCAACAAAAACGGCGTTTCCGTTCTGCCTGTTGACATCAACAAAAGCTTTGCGGCATTCACCGCCGAGAGCGAGTACATACGCTTTGCTATGCTCGCTGTCAAGGGTGTGGGCGAGGGCGCTATCGAGCGTATTGTTTCAGAGCGTGAGAAAAACGGCGCATATACGTCGTTTACCGATTTCTGTAAGCGCAATATCTGCTTTGAGGTCAATTCCCGTGCGGTGGAAAGCCTTATAAAATGCGGCGCATTTGACACTCTCGGCAACAACAGGCACGAGCTGCTCGACGTTTATCAGCAGGTGCTTGACAGCACCGCCGAGCAGAGCAGGAGCGTGATAGAGGGGCAGCTTGATTTCTTTGCACTTTCGGGTGAGCAGTCTAATACAGACATAAGAATACCCCCAAAGCCCGAATTCACCCCCTCGGAGCTTTTGTCGCTTGAATTCCAGTCGCTTGGAATGTATATTTCGGGGCACCCGTGCGATGAGTATATGCCATTTGCCAAGGCGGCAGGCTTTACCGAACTATCAGTTATCTCGCAGATAGGTGCCGAGGGTGATGAAAGGCGTGACGGCGAGTTTGTCCGCGCTCTCGGTATCGTCACAAACAGGCGCTCGCTCAAAACCAAAAAAGGCGACAGAATGGCATTTGTCACAATCGAGGATAAAAAAGCAGGCTGTGAGCTTATCTTCTTCCCCGAAGCTTTCAGCCGATATGAAAGGCTTACCGCAACAGGCGAAATGATTGCCGTGTGGGGCAAGCTCAATGTAAGAAGCGACGAGGGCGCAAAGATAATCGTTGACCGCTGCGAGTCGGCAGACAGCTTCATCGACAGCCTTGCACGCACAAGGCTTTATGTAAGGCTCAATTCAGCAGACAAGACGACCGCAGGGCGTGTAAGAGATGAAGCGGTTGGCTTGTGTACTGCAAACGCAAAGACGCCGCTCGTTATCTATTTTGACGACCTGAAAAAGAAAACGGGCATAAAAAACGCCCCTGCCATAGAGCTTAGTTTTTTAGCCCTTACAAGGCTTGTGAGCATAGCGGGGGAGAATAATGTAATGTTTGAGAAAAAGAAAGGCGGTAAATAAATGGAGTCAAGACAGTATGTAGTTTCCCTTATAAACGGCGAGTATGCTATACTTACCGACACCAATACGGGTGAGCCGATAACAGTAGCTATGGCGCTTCTTCCCGAGGAGATAGAAGAGGGCGGCATCGTGCTTTATGAAAATTTCACTTATATCTATGTAGGCTAATAACAAGAGGCTGTTGTGTTTGCAACAGCCTCATATCTTTATATGTTATGTATCTGCCAGTTTATCGGCTCTATGCCGTTTGCTTGTAAGAACGCATTGACCTTTGAAAAATGCCTGCACCCGAAAAAGCCGTTGTAAGCCGACAGCGGTGACGGGTGTGCAGCTGTGAATACAGCGTGTATGGGGTTTGTTATCAAGCCCCTTTTTGTTTTTGCGTTGCCGCCCCAAAGAATAAACGCCGTGGGAACGTTTCTATCGTTGAGCTTTCTTATTATCTCATCTGTAAGAAGTTCCCAGCCCTTGCCCTTGTGGCTGTTTGCCTGCCCCTCACGTACCGTCAGCACGGTGTTTAAAAGCAATACACCCTGCTTTGCCCAGTCGGTCAGCTCGCCGTTGTTAGGCTCGGTGATTCCAAGGTCAGCATTAAGCTCCTTGAATATGTTTTTCAGGCTCGGCGGCGGCATAACGCCTGCTTTTACCGAAAAGCACAGCCCGTGAGCCTGCCCTGCGCCGTGATAGGGATCCTGCCCGATGATAACAGCTTTGACGTTGTTGTAGTCGGTGTATTTCATTGAGTTGAATATATCATACATATTGGGGTATATTCTCTGCGTTGAATACTCCCTCTTTAAAAACTCACGAAGCTGCAAATAATAGGGCTTATGAAATTCGTCCTTAAGTATCTCGTCCCAGCTGTTGCCTATGTGTACCATATCAGAATGCCATTCCTGCAACTGCCGACGCTACAAGACCTATCACCATAAGTGCGCAGAGTGCGAGCACGAGAATTCTCATAACTAAAGGCTTCTTGTTAGGGTTTGTGTTTTTTGAACTCATAGTTATTGTCCTTTCTTTTATCAAAGTCCGTTAGGATTGTTTTTTGTAAAGTTCCAGCCGTCACGGCACATATCGTCAAGGTCATATTCTGCTTCCCAGCCGAAAAGTTCCTTTGCCTTTTTAGGCTCTGAATAGCACCACGCTATGTCGCCTGCACGCCTCGGCATCACCTTGTAGGGCAGTTCCTTGCCGCAGGCCTTTTCAAATGCGTGAAGCACATCAAACACGCTTGAGCCCTTGCCCGTGCCTAAGTTCACAGCCTCAACGCCTGTATGCTCTAAAACATACTTTACAGCGCAGATGTGACCTCTTGCAAGGTCAACAACGTGAATGTAGTCTCTAACACCCGTGCCGTCTGGCGTGTCATAGTCGTTGCCGAAAACGCCTAAGTATTCACGCTTGCCGACAGCCACCTGCTGAATGTAGGGGAAAAGGTTGTTTGGTATGCCGTTGGGGTCTTCACCGATAAGCCCCGAGCTGTGTGCGCCTATGGGGTTAAAGTAGCGAAGCAGCGATATCGACCACTCGTTATCGGCAACAGCAACGTCTTTAAGTATCTGCTCTATCATTACCTTTGTGAAGCCGTAGGGGTTGGTCGAGGTGTGCGTGGGCATTGTCTCAACGTAAGGAACAGGGTTCTCGTTGCCGTAAACTGTTGCGGAAGATGAGAACACTATCTTCTTGCAGCCGTGCTCTCTCATTACATCTATAAGCATCAATGTGCCTGTGATGTTGTTGTGGTAGTATTCAACAGGCTTTGCAACGCTCTCACCCACAGCCTTAAGGCCTGCAAAGTGAATAACTGCGTCTATCTCGTTTTGGGCAAACACCTTTTCAAGGTCTGCCTTGTTTAAGAGGTCGCCCTCGTAAATGCCAAAATCCTTGCCTGTTATCTTCTTTACTCTTGCAAGAGCTTCGGGCTTTGAGTTTGAGTAGTTGTCAAAAACCACTATGTCATAGCCGTTTTCCAAAAGCTCAACGCAGGTGTGGCTGCCTATAAAGCCCGCTCCGCCAGTTACAAGTATCTTACCCATAATGTATCAGTTCCTTTCAGTATCTTTGTTGTTTTTTATTATCGCTATAGCGCAGGGCATTCTGCCGTCTGCAAGCTCAAAAGTCATTTCTTCAAAGCCTGCGCCCTCAAAAAATGCCTTGTATGAGAAAAGGTCAAATTCGCTCTTGAATTCAAGCCCTATGCCTTTTAGCATATCCTGCATGGCCTTTGATGACTTTTTGCTTACGTTTATGTATGTGGGTATGATGATAAGCCCGCCCGGCTTGCATACTCTCACAAACTCATCAAGTGCCCCGTAAGGGTCATCGAGCAGGTGTATCACATTCCCTGCAACTACCGTGTCAAAGCTGCTGTCTTTGCATTTTAAGTGCATAATGTCTGCCGTCTTGAAGCTTACATTATCATAGCCCTTGCATTTCTTTTCAGCCTCTTTGAGCATTTTCTTAGACATATCTGTAGCTATAAGCTTTTTACACTTAGGCGCAATATGCACCGAGATAGCACCTGTTCCGCAGGCACATTCAAGAACGGTGTCGCTGTCACTGATATACTCAGCAACTATCTGCCCTGTTCTTGTGTATACTTTTTTGTTGTAAAGCGTTTCAAATGCATCATATACCGATGCTATATTATCCCAAAACATAATGTCACCTCTGATTCTAAAGCTATACAGCTATACACTATTTATTATATCATATTTTGAAAATATTGCAAGAGGGAACACAAAAATTATTGCATATTTTTGATTTTTGTGGTATAATTATTTTAAGGATAATAATCATATGAAAGGGGCAGTTGTATGAAATACATCATGTCGATAGACCAGGGCACAACCTCTTGCCGTGCAGTCATATTCGATAAGGGCGGCGAGATAGTGTCAATAGCGCAGAAAGAATTCACCCAGTATTATACGGGCGACGGCTATGTTGAGCACGATGCGATAGAGATATTTGACACACAGCTTGAAGTGTGCAAAAAGGCTATGGAAAAGCTCGGTGTCACCGCCGCAGATATCGCCGCTATCGGTATCACAAATCAGCGTGAGACCACCGTTGTGTGGGATAAGAACACGGGCAAGCCTGTCTGCAACGCCATAGTATGGCAATGCCGCCGCACAGCGCCCTTTTGCAAAAACCTTGAAGCGCAGGGGCTTACACAGTTCTTCTCATCTAAGACAGGCCTGCTGATTGACCCCTATTTCTCGGCGACTAAGCTTCGCTGGATACTTGATAACGTTGACGGCGCAAGAGAAAAAGCGCAGGCGGGCGAGCTGCTTTTCGGCACTATCGACTGCTGGCTGATATGGAAGCTTTCGGGCGGCAAGTGCCACGCCACCGACTATTCAAACGCATCAAGAACGATGCTCTTTAATATAAATACTTTAGAGTGGGATAACGAGATATTAGGCCTTTTGGGTATACCTGTGTCTATGATGCCCAAAGTTGTTGATTCTTCGGGCGTTATCTGTCAGACAGCCCCCGAGCTTTTCGGCGAGCCGATAGTTATATCGGGCTGTGCAGGCGACCAGCAGTCTGCACTTTTCGGCCAATGCTGCTTTGATGAGGGCGATGTTAAGAACACCTACGGCACAGGCGGCTTTCTGCTTATGAATACGGGCGATAAGGTGGTGCGCTCAAAAAGCGGGCTGCTCTCAACTATCGCATGGGGCATAGGCGGCAAGGTGACGTATGCTCTTGAAGGCTCGGTTTTTATTGCAGGGGCAGTTGTAAAATGGCTGCGTGATGAGCTTAAGATGATAGAATCTGCCGCCGAAACAGAGCGCCTTGCCCTTGAAGTCGAAGACACTAACGGCGTGTATATAGTTCCTGCATTCGTAGGCCTTGGCGCACCTTACTGGGATAGTGATGCAAGGGGAGTTATAACAGGCCTAACAAGGGGCGCTAACAGAAGTCACATTGTGCGTGCCGCCCTTGAAGCTATAGCCTACCAGACCTGTGATGTACTTGCAGCTATGGAAAAAGACACGGGCAGCCTTAAGGCTATAAAAGTTGACGGCGGCGCAAGCTCAAACAATTTCCTTATGCAGTTTCAGGCCGATATGCTCGACAGACCTGTGACAAGGCCTAAGAACGTCGAGTCAACAGCATTCGGTGCTTTCCTGCTTGCAGGGCTTGGCTGCGGATATTATAAAGATATTGCCGAGGTGACAAGGCTTATCGGCAGCTTTGAGACATTCAGCCCCAATATTGATGATAAAAAGAGAGCAGCACTTCTTGAAGGCTGGGCTGAAGCCGTGCAAAAAGCTAAAAGCGATTGACATTTTTGCAAAAATATAATATAATTAATATGTAACGAATATTGTCGAAAGGAGGGATAAACGCTATGGCTAAAAAGTATCTTGAAAACCGTGAGCTTTCGTGGCTCAAATTCAATTACCGTGTGCTTGAAGAGGCAAGGGATAATTCCGTGCCGCTGCTCGAGCGCCTTACATTTGCGTCTATCTTCCTTTCAAATCTTGATGAATTTTACAGGGTGAGAGTGGGCGCTTTGGTGCGTCAGTCGCTTGATGATGACTCACAGCGTGACGCAAGAACTCAGCTTCGCCCCTCGACCCAGCTTGAAAAGATATATAAGCGCACAAGAAAGCTCTATGAGCTTTTTGACCTCACATTTTCGGATATCGAAGAGCGCCTTGCTATGACGGGCGCTGTAAGAAAGGTAAGAAAGACCCTTACCGACGGCGAAAAGACTTATTGTGCTTCATTCGCAGAGCACGAGCTTAAGCCCAAGCTTAAGATGTATGAGAACGCCAAGAGCTTTTTTGCAGAAAACGGGCGGGTGT
>CADAGC010000076.1 GCA_902787365.1 uncultured Ruminococcus sp.
AACTGTTCTGATGCTCCAGATGGAGAAGATACGCACAAGTTGCTAACAACATATTTGCCGTCTGCGGTTTTGTCAGGGCCCACGATATAAGCAATTGCACCGTATGTTCCCGTGTGGATCGTATGGATACGAGTAACCGCCAAACTTCCTCTAACCTCTCTTTCATATCGGCAATATCTTCATCGTAAAGTTTGCCGCCTTTATTCACTCTATGGGCTACCTGATTGAACGAATTGGAGATAGACGAAATGTACCTCGCTATCTGCTTGATGTCCTCGGTATCTTCCTCAACATTCATCACCGTGAGTGCAGAATATCTGCAAAAATCGCCCCTGCTTCTGAACGATGTTTCCGCATATCGGCGGTTGATTGCTTCAAGCTCTATGTCGTTCACTCGTAATGTGATAAGGTGCTTGCGTACCTCGCTCGGTTCGGTGTCCTGCGGTGGAGATTCGCCCTCGGTGGTTTCGGGCGGTTCTGTTGATGATGACGGTGATTTTGGAGGGTGGATTTCTCGGAAATGGGATTGCTCTTTCGGGCTTGCTGTGGTATAATTGAAAAGTAAGAGTAAACCCTTGGATTGTAAGGTGGTATATCATGGAATGGAAAGAACAAAGGAAAATGCCTGTACGGTATTGGAGTAGAATTGAAATAGAGGAAATCGTAAAAGAATATGGAGTAGACAGAAATCGTTTCTATGAGTATTCAAAGACCGAATATCAAAAAGTGCTTAACAAGTTTTATTACTCATTTACCGACTATGAAAAATTTCCTACTGTTCATTTTAACTACCTTTGGTTGAATTTGAGAAGCAATCTAAAAAAAGTGTTTTTTCAATATGACAATGACTGGATTAATTTACTTGACAATATAAAGCAATACTTTATTCGCCGAAATATTCAAAAGCTGTTTTTGATATTATCTGATGGTTGGGTGTATGAAGGGTACATTGATGAAATAATAACTGTACTTTCTGAAATAGATGGTGTAATCGAAGATTTTTATATTGTTCCACCAAACTTCGATTCATTTGCCGTGTATTGTTCAGATGGTCAATGTGCAACCATTTATGAAAAATAATACTTGTATTATCACTAAACACATAATTATACTCATAAGCTGTATGAGCGTTCTCCGCTCCACAGCTTTTTTTCCCCATAACATTTTCACGATAAGAAAAGTTTTATGGCGCACCGAAGTTCATGCGCACTGTGAACGGACAAACGGTAATTTCAGAGGGTGGATTTTTCGGAAATGGGATTGCTTTTTCGGGGGCGATATGGTATAATTGATGGGGGATTATTAGGCGGTCAGATTATCTGTAAAAATATTTTTTTCTTAACATAAGTCAATGACAATTGCTCGTTTGTGTGCTATCATCATCTTGAGGTGATGATAATGAACAACACAAAATTTCAAAACGCAAGACAGGCTGTCTCGATAACGGTACTCCTTACACTTATTGTTGCGGGGTATGAAGTGCTAAGAGCTTGCCAGAGCTATCAGACGGGTATGAATCTGCTCGATATTGCGAGCTTCGCAAATGCCGATTTGAATACTTATTCTCTTGTTCTGATACTTGCAAATATCATTCTTCTGCCGAGGGCACTTCTGCTCTGCAAGGAGAATGATATTTCGCTGAAAAATGAGATTTACTCAAAAGAAACTCTCAGAAGGGATATAACGCTCGGTGTGGTTCTTGCGACTGTTTCTTCCGCAGTCAGCCTGCTTTCGCAGCTTGTAAGCAAAGGCAGAACAGAGCTTGCTTTTCCGGGTTGGGGCAGACTCTCCGTCGGTGAGATCGTTCTTATGATAATATCTCTCGGCTTCGTAAGCGGCATCTGCAAGGAGATATATTTCAGAGGACTTGCAAAGCTTTTCTGCGGCGATGTGTTCGGAGAGACAGCGGCACTTTTGCTGTTTAACGTTCTGTTCGGAATGCTCGATTGGTTCAATATGGGACATTCTTTCCTTGTAGGTCTGCTTTGGATATGGGGTTATAGAAAGAGTGGAAAACTTATCGTGCCGATGATCGCACACGGCGGAATGAATCTTATTTCGGTGGCATATTACATTTTAACTGCATGAGGTGTATCATGAATAAACAAATCATTATTGAACAGCTCACATCACTATCCGAAAAATATGACCTTGGATTGGATACCGAGATACTCGAACGGATAGTTAAGCTCTCGACATTTCGTATCATCGGAAAAGGCACTCTGATACAGCATATCGGTGAAAAAACAGGTACCGCCGCATTAGTCCTCGACGGAATTACACGGTGCTATTATATCGACAGTGACGGCAATGACATCACGCGCGGATTTTCCATAACGGGAACGCTGTGTATGGACGAGGGTATGTTCGGCTACGGCGAAAGCCTGACCGAGTGGGAAACTCTCACGGACACCACGCTTATGCTCTTTAATGTGAGCGAGATCAAGTTGCTTATAAATGAAAATGATGCCTTAAAAAGCGCATATATTCAGCTTCTTGAAAATGCTCTGAAATACAAGATATACAGGGAGAACGGCTTTCTTGTGGAGAGTGCGTCAGAAAGGTATCTTCATTTCAGGAAAATGTTTCCCGAAATATGCCAAATGGTCAAGCAACAATACATAGCTACATACCTCGGTATCGCTCCCGAATCACTAAGCCGTATAAAAAGGTCTCTTAAAGAAGGCTAAAGGTATTTCCTTATTTATTCCTAAAAATGGATAATCATATATAGTGCAGGGCATTTCACAGCTCTGCATTTTTTATACCTATTTCAAAATTCCCCATAACATTTTCACGATAAGAAGGCTTTATGCTTTTACGGGGGCTTTTTCTTTTAATGCAGGCATTTGCAGGACTCCGTCAATTATTTTGAAACAGGTGTTGACATTAAAAATTTGATTTGATACAATATAGATACTGTATGAAACTTCGATCGAATATACAGAACTTATTTTGGAGGTATAGTATGACAAAGAACGAGCTTCATAAGTATATAGAGGAAAACAAGGGCAACGAAAGCAATATATGCCAGATATGCGCTGTCAGAAACGGTGAGATGGTATACAGCGACAACTGGAGAGGCTTCAGCACAGAAAGTGCCATGAACGTAAACTCCGTAACAAAAGGCGTAATGGCTCTGCTTGCAGGTATAGCTGTTGATAAAGGCATGATCAAAGGCACAGATCAGAAAGTAATGGATCACTTCCCCGATTATACCGTCAAACGTGGCGAAAAGACTATCTATGATGTTACACTTGAACATTTGCTGACAATGACCGCCCCGTATAAATACCGCTGCGAGCCGTGGACTAAAGTTTGCACTTCTCAGGACTGGACAAAGGCGGCACTTGACCTGCTGGGTGGAAGATCGGGTATAACCGGTGAATTCAAATATGCGACACTTGGTATTCAAATACTTGCGGGTATCATTGAAAACGCATCGGGAATGAAGTGTATAGACTTTGCAAACAAGTATCTCTTTGCGCCTATGGGAATCCCTGAACACAAGATACACGGTGCAAGCGACAAGGACGATCAGTTTGATTTTCTGATGAACAAGAACCCCCGTGAGAATGAATGGTACTCTGATCCGCAGGGCAACGTTACCGCAGGCTGGGGGCTTACACTTTCGGCATATGATATGGCAAAGATAGGCTGGATGCTGATAAACGGCGGTGTTTTCAATGACAAGCGTATCTTATCCAATGAATGGATCAGTAAAATGACTTCACCCAAACTGCAGCTTGATGAGAAGTTCGGCAATATGCAGTACTGTTACCTGTGGTATCGTCCGCCGGGGGAAAAGCCTGTATTTGCAGCCATAGGCGACTGCGGCAATATTATATATGCAGATACAGAAAAAAGAATATCGGTAGGTATCACAGGCACATTCAAGCCCAGGATATTTGACCGTGTGGAGTTCATAGAGAAGAATATAATACCGCTCGTTGAAAGCATCTGAACACACAGGCTTTCATTTTGCTCATAGTGTTGTTTTCTTTTCGTTGATCAATGGTTGACTTGTTCGCAGATATGATGTATAGTTTTTTATGGGCAAGCACTTAGCTTGCTAATAGTTCAGGTCAATATACCTGACAGAAAAGAGAGCATTACCTGCAAGGAGATAGTAACAATATGGATCTGGTAGAAATATTTGAAGTGATTTTCGGAGCGGTTTTTATTATTTGTGCGCTGATCGGCAGCAGACAGATTTTCGGCGGGATATTTTATTCAAGAAAAGTCAGGGCTGTTGTAGGCGAAAAAAGCTCAAAAACTTATGTGCGGATAGACGGGCAGCGATACACAGGCAGGAATGATATCAATCTGGCAGAGCAGCGAGACAGAAGGCGCCACAAACAAAGCGGTGACCGAAAAAAACAAAGATACAGAGAGCATTCTGTTGATCACATCTGCTTCACCTATGATGATGGCGGAAAAATGCGCACAACAGATCCAAAAACCACGATATGTCCTATAAGCATATCACTTATTGATAGCAGTGAAGAGTACAACATCATGGTGAGCCGCCGTGATCCGTGCAGGGCACGTCTTGGGGTTCTTGAAGTATTAAGGTCGATCCTGTGTTCGCGATCAAACATCATTATGAAGCCTATCGGGTGTATTATCGTAATAGGTAATTTCCTGATGCTTCTGGCTGCCGATGTGGGGCTTGCCGCACTCGGGGCATGGATGATCGACCTTGGCATCAATGGCATCAGATAGATGTCTCGCATTATGACCACTTAAGGCAACACCGCACCGCAAAGCACATGATGTGCCGCTATCGGCACGATGAAAAAAAGCCCCGAAATATACATTATCTTTCCTGATATATATGAGAACGGCTCTGCCCACCTGCTTATTCCTATGTACCCGAATCCTGCCATAAAGAGTGCAAGCACGCCTATCAGCATAGAAAGCTCGATCTGTTTGAGCGGCATTTTTGCAAACAGCTTCCGCATTCTTTCCGTGTCGGCAGTATCCTTTTTGAGATCAAATCTGCCTTCGGGCGTATAAGCAAGCATACAATCGGTAAATGCGCAGATGATATGCCCGATACAGGCAATGATAAGTGCAGTTTTCATATTTTCTTCCCATTGTCAGCGGTGGCTCACCTTCTGCCAAAAAGCCCCTTTTTCTCATAAGGCTCACTTGTCACGCTGATGACCTTGTAGCCCGTTTCATCAATAACGCCGCTTAGTTCCTGCTTTGTTATCTCTCCCTCGCTGATGATGACGGTCTCGCCCTTTTTGTGTGAAGAAGTCACTTTCTTGACCGTCAGCTTTTTCCTTACAGCATCGTTTACGTGCGCTTCGCACATCGAACACATCATTCCGTCTATTTTTACAGTTGTTTTATACATATCATTCCATTCCTTTCAGTACACCGACCATATCTATTCGCTTTATCCGCTTTGAGAACATAAAGCCCACAAGCACCGATACACCCATAACAAACGCTGCCGCCAGCAGATATGTAAGCGGCTCTACCCGACACGGCCAGTCGATAGCATCACCGTTTGAATCCATCATCTCCTGCAAAAGCATCTGCCCGAAAGGCAGACCGCAGATGATGCCGAGCATTGAAAGCCAGAGGTTCTGAACTGATATCAGCCGCCTTACCCTCGGGCTGCCGAAACCCATGACTTTGAGCGTGGCAAATTCCTTTTCACGCTCGTTGAAGCTGAGGTTGCCCGAATTATAGAGCACAACGATTATAAGCAGTGACGCAAAGAACACCATAAAGTAAACAAGAAAATCCATGACCTCCATTGTCTTGTCAAACGATGCTTTAAGGTCTTCCATATCATGCACCGCTGATACATATTCCCTGCCCTTTGCGCCCGAGCAGTCTTTGTTTGATACAAGCATTATGGGCCCAAACTCAAAGCCTGCTTTTTCATAGTCCTCACGCAGCATTGTTATGCCCGTTATTGAGGGGTGGCGGGAGATAAGCCCTATTTCGCTCTCAACCCACTTGTCACCGTCAGCTGTTTTCCAGTAGACCTTGTCGCCCTTTTCAAGCCCGAGCTTTGCTGCCTGCTTCATTGTAAGGGCGACTGTGCCCTTCGGCACTGTCATAACATCAAGCTCGGTGTCTGACACGCAGAACAGACCCTTGCCCTCGGTGACGGAGAGCTTGCAGCTGATTATATCGTCCGACACAGGGCGGCTGCTTGCTGCTATGGAGATAAGTTCTGAGCCTATAAGCTCGCCGTCGTATTCATCGGCAAGGCTCTGCGCCTGCTCTGCCGTCACGCTGTCATTAAACAGCACCTGGCTTTGATAATTCTGTATATCGTCAAAATACCACCCACGCACAAAGCCGAGCGTATCGAACGCACCAAGCCCCAGCACCATTACTATCATGCCCATGCAGGTGCCGAACACACCCATAAATGCACGCATTTTTGAGCGTGCGATATCACGCAGGCTGTAGCGTGCGGTAAAGCCCAGCTTGTTCCAGAATGGCAGCTTCTCAAATATGCAGGGCTTTGCGGTCTTGGCTGTTTCAGGGCGCAGAGCCTCGGAGGGGTGTATTTTAAGTATCTGCCTGCACGAAAGATATGATGCCCCCACACAGAAAAGCACTATCACGCCTGCAACCGCTATGCTTTTATAGTCAAAGCCTGCCTGCCAGTCGGGAACTCGGTACCACTCCGAGAACATCTCTATCATAAACTGCCCGAAAGTATACAGCCCCAGCAATATGCCGACAATACAGCCAAGCAAAGAGAGAATAATACTGTAACTTAGATAGTGGAGCATTATCTTGCGGTTTTTCATACCAAGGGCATTGAGAGTTCCTATCTGCGTGCGCTGCTGCGCCACCATACGCTTCATTGTTGTCGTTATCACAAGCAGAGCTATCGCCACAAACACGAAAGAGAATATGTATGAAAAGCTGTCATGCTGATTAAGCTCATCTACAAGGCGGTTGAAGCCGTCAATGCTTTTGCGGTCTGCAATAAAGGAATAGCCGCCGTCAAGGGCATCGCTTATCTTGCTTTCATAAGAAAGCGCCTTGCCCGAGCAGGTGAAGATTATCTCGTTATTTACACGCAGCTCTTCAGGTAGAGCGTTCATTGAAAGATAGGCAAAGGCTATGTTATGAAAATCCGTATCGGTATCGGTGGAGGCGCAGTTGAACTCGTGCTCGGGCGAGAGGATAAGGCCTTTTATCTCTTTCTCAATATCCTGCCCCATAACGTGTACGGTGAATTTATCGCCGACTTTCAAGCCCCACGCATCCGCAAAGGCATCAAGCAGCCATACGCCTTCGGTATCATCGGGGTCATAATCTGCGCCTTTGACGGTGTAGGGCTTTGTGACCTTAGCTTCATTCTGAAAATAGCACCACACCTCGGCGGTGTTGTATTTTTCATCTGCCTTGCCGAGGACTTCAAGCCTCAGCTGGGTGTCATTTATGCCCTCGATATCAGCCACTTTGTCAGCCTGCTCATTATCAAAGCCGCTGCCGTATATCCAGCCGTCAGAGAAATTCGAGGTCTTTACAAACTCATCGGTCGCACGCCTGCCGCCTATGACATCAGCCTGAAACCCCGTAAAGCACCACATAGCTACTGCCGCCAGCAGAAATATGGAGAAAAACTGTGCAAAGTTATGGCGTATATCACGCAGCATTTTTCGTCTAAGCATTCTGCTGCCCCCTTACCATTCTATCTCGTCAGCCGAAAGGGGCTTGTCATTGGTCTTTATCGACTTTATCTTTCCGTTTCTCATGTGTATTATCTTGTTGGCGCACTTTGCGATATCTGCGTTGTGAGTGACGAGGATAACTGTATTGCCGCCCTCGGTGGAGAGCTTTTGCAGCATATCTATCACCAGCTTGCCCGTTTCAGAATCAAGCGCTCCCGTAGGCTCATCGCCGAGGATTATCTTCGGGTTTTTGGCGAGTGCCCTTGCGATAGACACCCTCTGCCGCTGACCGCCCGACATCTGCGAGGGGAACTTATGCTTCTGATCACCAAGCCCCACACGGTCAAGCATCTCGTTTGCATCAAGGGCGTTTTTCTTTATATCCTTAACAAGCGCCACATTCTCATAGGCTGTCAGCCCGGGGATAAGGTTATAAAACTGGAATATAAAGCCTATCGTATCAGCCCGATATGCCGATAGCTTTTTATCGTTATACGAAGATATCTCCTGCCCGTCAACTATCACCTTGCCCTCAGTAGGTGTGTCCATACCGCCGAGCATATTGAGCACCGTTGATTTGCCTGCGCCCGACTGACCGAGTATCACCACAAACTCACCCTCATCAATGGTGAAGCTCACATGATCCACCGCCGTCTGCATTCCGTCGCCCTTGCCATAGGTCTTTACCACGTCTTTGAATTCTACTGCTGTTTTTGACATTTATCTCTCCCCTTTTTGTTATATGCATCGCATCAAGTAAGCTATTGCTAACTCACGTTTATTATATCAGATATTTCCTTTTATTTCAAGACCCCGCAAATAAAAATCGTCACTTTGCTGTTAAGATGTGTTTTTTTGAGGGGGAAATTGTATCATATTAAAACCTTTATATCAATTCTTCAAGAGAATCGCACAAAGATACCGCTCTATGGTCAAGGAAATGTCCAGTTCTATGCACCCGTTTCCCCTCCACGGGGGTATTACTAATAATAGCGCCCGGAAGGGGCATATTATCGCAAAAACAGGAGGAATGAAAAATGCCACTTAAACCCGAAGAGATACAGCAGATAAAAGAAACGGTCATGACCGACCTTCAGTCACTTGTAAAGGAAAACCCCACTAAGGAAGATAACTATAAGCTTGTTGAAAAGATAGGCGACTATATTTCAAAGGCCGGCACCAACAATGAGGACGATATAATAAAAGCCACCGCTGCAAGAGATTTCATTCAGTCGCTTTTTAACACCCACGAGGGGAGCAAGGAGATACCCCCCGAGCGTGCTAAGTGGTACCTGGATCTAAATGCAGCATTCATTGAGTGCCTTGCAAGAGCCAAGATAGCCGAAGGCGAAAAGCTTGAAGCTATTGAGAATCAGGTCAAGAACAAAGAATTCCCCGGCACCGAGTATTTGTTAGATGATACTATCGAGGATAAAGAGTTAGCAAGCAAGCTTGCCAGGAATATCTTTATAACACGTTACCCCGAGATCTATGATAAACAGTCGGGCTTAGAGAGCGCTTATTACAGTTTTTCAAATTATGCAAACCAGAAGATCATGGAAGGAACTGTCGAGCAGGAGATTGACGGCGTCAAGCAGATAGTGACGAAAAAGACATTTGCCTCAGTTATCCTGCAGGATAAAAAGAAAGCTATAGAGGATAATCTCATAGCGACCGAATACCCCAATATGTCCGTGGAGACCCGTAAAAAATATCTCGGCAAAGATGCTAAGGGCTTTTTGTTTACCAAAGACATCGGTTTTGAGCTCAACCCCAACTACGGCAAGGAGGGTGAGCCTTTCTTTACCGACTACCCAGAACACATAAAGACTATAATGCAGACAAATGACCCCGCACAGCTTGAAGATATGTGGAACAAGCAGCACGAGATCATGGAAGGCGCAGAAGCTTATGAAAAGAACGCTCTTAAAATAGCTGAAAAGGCAAAGGTGCAGCTGGAACTGCTCGACTCCGTAAAGAACGATGACCCCGAGACAGACCCCAAGGAGTTTAAAGATCTGCGCAAAGCCCTTGTAACGGTCAGCGAGATAGGCATGATCAGATATATGGACGGAAATAAAGATATGCCCATGCAAAAGTCGATATACCCGAAAGATGTTGACAAGAGCCTGAAGGATCTGTGGCGTGCCGCAAAAGCATATGACACTTACCAGAAGAATAATTCCTCAATGATCTATGAGGACGAGCCGTATGAAAAGCACCGTGCAAAGATGTCAAAGAAGCTGATGAACTTTGCCGAGCTGTCAAAGCCCCTTGCAGATGCAAAGGAATACGGCATACCCGATAACCGTCCTACCAAAGTTAGCAGAGCGACGGCAGCAAAACAGATAAGAAGGATAGAAAAAGGAAGAGAGCTCAAGGGCTTTGCGCCCTTTAAGCCCCACGTAGTCAAGGGCAACACTATAGCCGATAAGATAGCCGCAGCCAAGCGCAACGGCGAAAAGGCCAAGGAGAACGTCACCCTCGGCAGCAAGAAGTACGACAAGGCCGTTGCAAGCCTTGACACCATAGCAGAGGCTTATCAGAGGATACAGGCCGCAAAGGATAATAAGGAAATTGACATCAACGTCCGCAGAGGCATTATCATAAAGGCTATGGAAGATATAGAGAAGTCACGCACCCTTATGAATGACTATATGGAGCGCAAGCGTAAGCAGGGTCATCTCGAGCCGGGCGGCTCTACCGATATCAAGTCGCAAAAGCGCATAAATGCCGTTAATGAAGGCCTTGACATAATAAGCAGCATAGAGCACGAGGTAACAGCTATCCGTGAGGCTATGTATGCCGAGGATATTCAGAATGAAGAAGCTGTAAAGCAGGAGTATGCAAACGCTGATGACAGAGTTGATGTCAAGGAGCGCACAAGGCAGGAGATAGAAGGCGTCAAGAGAGTTTTCACCGAGCAGGCCAATACACAGCAGGGCTATTTGAAGACCTCGGCGAATTATGCTTTACATGGTTTGAAGAATCTTGATAACTTTGTAAAGACAGCTAAGGAATCTACTCTCACTAATGATATGAAGGAAACAGCCTGTCTCCTTATGGCGGCTGTTGTCTATCACGATATGTTAAGAAAAATGCCCCAAAAGACGATAGAAAAAATGAAAAACTCCACCGATATGGAGCAGAATGATGCAGACATCAATGCCACTCTGCAAAATTTTGCAACATCAGATGATTTCAGAAAACTCATAAGCGGCGGCGTTGACACAAATACACTTGATATTACTGTTGATACTATCGAGGAATTCTTAGCCAACCCCTCAAAGTACGGCGAAAGGATAATCGAAAATCGTAAGGCTGTCAGAAATATAAAGAACAAGGGTTCCACCAAGGAGCTTCCCGAAGAGATGCTCCAGCCCCTCCCGCTTGACAGAGCTATCAACTTGTGGAAATAATACATTACAATTTCGCCTCGTGAGATTTGTGAACCGCACCAGTAAAAACGTACAATGACAAAAAGAGCCTCCTATGGTATAATAGAAACCATAGGAGGTTTTGTTATGGCAAGAAGTTACGAACACATACAGCAGTACGAAAAAGAGATACTTGAGTTAAAGGAACAAGGATAAGTACAGCATAAGCGAGATGTGCAGATTCTTTGAAGTTTCATGCAGCGGCTATTATGGCTTTATCAACTGTTAACTGAGATAAGTTTCCAACTTACAAAAATCCCCCGCTGATGAGCGTAACACTCATCGGCGGGGGGGTACTGTTTATCAGTTGTGCATCTGGAGATTTGCCTGGTTATCGGGAGCGGGCTGTCTGCGAACGTTGTTTGCGTTGTCGTTTATGTTCTTGACAGTCTTCTGATATCTGTCTATCGAATTCTTGACCTCCATTACGCCGTGGCCGTCGTGGTCGGCAAGGAACTTCTTGACATAGAAGCCGTTGATAGTATCGGGCACTGCTGCCTTGAATGCAGGGCTCTCGCTGAGGGTCTTTGCTGACTCCTTGAACTGTTCCTCATTCATATTCTTCATCTTGGTCCTTTTGCATCTCGGGGGTCATATCATCATAAAATGCGTGACCTTCAAGTGCTGAGAATGCGTCATTTGCGGCTGTTGCCGAAACCTTGTCAAGACCCTTGATGCCTTTATCGTGAGCACGGTCGCTGTAAGCTACGGCATTAGCGTCCTTAACCTTATCAACATCAATGTGATCAAGTGCTTTATGAGCATTCTGACGGTTAACGGAATCAGAATCAAGCTTGCTCTGCTGCTGTGCCTTGGCATCGGCTATTGCCTGCTTATCGTCCTGAAGCGACTGATTGTAGGTGTTCTGAGCGCTGATATCATTTGAGATACCCTCGAGGTTCCTGCCGTAAGCAGCTGCGGTATCAACGATAGATGCAAGGGCATTCATAGCGCCTATACGCTTAAAGCCCTTCTTGTTAGGCTTATCGTCATTTATCCACTGATTATACTTAGTGCTTGTGTAGTTGTTGATATATATCTTGGTCTGCTCAGAAAGCTGTGCTATCTGCTCGGCGTTATTATCATGGATAGCCTGCTTTAGCTGCTTTGCTGACTGCAATGCAAGACCGTAGTTCTCGTTGCCCTTGACACCACGGTTTTGCTCCTCGGCTGCCTTTATAGCTGCATCAAGGCTCTGCTCGGGCGAGAGGACGTTTTTACGTACGCTTATTTCAAGCCCTCTGCCGAGTGCTTCCTTATCAATAATACTTATCTTCTTCTCGTTCTCGCTCTTTATCTCGGCGATGGGCTTATTTCTGTCGAGCATCTTAGATGAGTTATCAAGGTTCTTCTTAGCATCTTCAGCAAAGCTCTGCAAGAATATCGAGGAGTTATAGCGGGTCCTGCCGAAGCCCTTGGTGTTGCCCTTGAACAGGCTGTTGTGTGCTTCCTGATACTCTCTTGATGACTCTGCAAGGTCATTAAGAGCATCGACAACTCCTGCGTGGGTGAAGTCAACTTCCTTACCGTTGGAGTCTTTCATCTTGCCGGTCTTGAGATTGACGATATTTTCAAGAGCGCCGACCATTCTGTTATATGACTTGGAGTTTTGGTGCTTTGTCTTATTTGTAGCGTTAAGGGTAGCAAGCACTTTCTCAGCCTGTGCGGTAATGTGCTTTATGTAATCAGTATACATCTCGGCGTTGACTATGCTCTTGACGCTCTGCTCTCTCATAGCCTCAAGACCCTGCTTATCAGCGATAAGGGCATTGCGGGCTGCGTGGGGCATTTTCTCAAAAGGTGTGCCGCCTATTGTCTTTGAAAAATGTGTGCTGACCTTATAGCCATACTTCTCAGCTGCATTGCCCATATCGGGGGCTTTGAAGCCGTTTGTGAAGTCAGCGTGCTTTGACATATAGTTCTTCCATGCAGGGTTCTTTAAAAGAGCATCTGTTACCTGCTTCTGTGCATCGTGAACGCCCTTTAACAGCTTGCCCTCACGGGTGTTATGGTATGCAAGGTCGCTGGCGATATCCTGAGCCATTTCGGGGGAATCGGCATAAACGCCGGGAACGCCGCCTGCGAGGATATCCTTCTTTATCTCATTTACCTTTTTATCAAAGCCCGCTTTAAAATTAGCTTCCTTTTCCTTGAAGTTCTTGCCAAGCTCTGTTAAGAAGCCCAGGTCTGTCTTCTTTGAGGGGGCGGTGTTAGAAAGGGTGTCCATAAAGGCGTTAACGCCCTTTATCTTTGCCTTGCCTATACGTGTTTCATTTTCTCTGAAATAGGGGTCAGAAAGGGTTATGGCTGCATAGTAGCCGCCGTCGCCGTCGCCCCAGCCAAGCTCTGTTTCAAGGTCAGACTTTGTCTTGCTTTCAAGCTCACGCTCTTCCTTACGGCGCTGGAGCTCCTCCTCGAGAATCTTTATGTTCTTAGCCTCGGGCGAGTCGATCTCAACCTGCTTTATAGCAGCCTTTTTCTCGGCTAAATGCTTTGATATGGGCTCGTCCTTAAGTGCCTGCACCTCGGGGGTGTAGAATTCAAGAAGCTCGTCCTTTATTCTGTTAAGAGTTGTAACTGTAGCCTCTGCGCAGCCTAACACTTCGAGGTCATTGATCCTCTTTTCATCGATTTCGTTACGTGCTTTTATAGCTTCATTTTTGATAGCTCTGGAATTTTCATCTTTTGTCGACATATCGTCGAACTTCTTTTTTAATTCTTCGTCATTATCTAATATTTTTTTCTGACTCTTAGCAAAGTTACCGACTTCTTCTATTTTCTTATCAAGAAGTGCAAGCACCTCTGCGGGGGTGCAGTCCTGAAGCGATTTGCCGTCTAAGCCTCTGAGTTCATCAAGCTTATCTGTAACGCCCTCCTTGAGTATGTCCTTAGCCTCCTGAGACCTCGCCATCATTCTGAAGCCCATACCGAACTGAACATGGAGATCAAGCCTCTGTGCTATAACGCCCACCTTATCGCTAAAGCCCACATAGGGGTCAGCGGCGGCGTTGCGCTGGCGGTCTAAGGCCTCCTTATTGTACTTAAGGGCATTTTCCAGGTATTCATCGGTCTC
>CADAGC010000077.1 GCA_902787365.1 uncultured Ruminococcus sp.
ATTTAAGGCAATTTTTGAAATAATAGTGCCCTTTTAGTGCCCTGAGGCCAGAAAAACAGGTGGATATTTATATGAGTTTATGAAAGCATACATCATATTTTGAAAGCATTACTCCGCCCTCTGATATTTTGCTTTCAGCTCTGCCATGATCTGCCGAGAAAGCGGGAGAAGCCGCAATGATACTCTGCGCCGAGCTTGATGAGCAGACGCTTGATAGGATAGCGGAGTTTGTACTGTCGGGCAAGTGAGGCTTTGGCGCAGAGAAAAAGGTCAAAACAGACGCTCTTTGAAATGAGAGCGTCTGCTTAAAAGCGCTGCCCTCATAAAAGAGCAGCGCTTGTTATTTTTATAGCCTCATCATTCTGTACCCTATCCCGATATGCGTCTGTATCAGCGCCTGGTCGCTGTCATCGAGCTTTTTGCGAAGTGTTGCCATAAACACACGAAGCGATGCCTCGCTGTTGTCGTCGGGCGTGCCCCACACGCTTTGTATGATGTATTTGTGCGTAAGTACCTTGCCCACGTTTTTGGCAAGCAGGCAGAGCAGCTTGTATTCAATGGGGGTAAGGTGCAGCTCTTCATCATTAAGATATACACATCCCGAAACATAGTCTATCCGCAGTTTTCCGTTAATATATTCTGTGACGGATACGTTCTCTGTTCTCATAAGCCTGCGCTGGATAACTCTCAGCCTTGCAAGCAGCTCGTCAACGGAAAAGGGCTTTGTCAGATAATCGTCTGCACCCTTGTCAAGTGCGATTATCTTGTCTCTGTCCTCGCTGCGGGCGCTGACTATAATTATCGGCACGTCGCTCCATTTGCGTATCTGCTCTATGACCTCAACGCCGTCAATGTCGGGCAGCCCGAGATCAAGTATTATTATGTCGGGCTTGTGCGAGGCACTCAGCATTATCGCCTCGTTGCCCTTGCTTGCGGTTATGTATTTATATTCGTTCATTTTAAGTGTAGTCGTGATAAGGCTCCTTATCGGCTTGTCGTCCTCGACTACTAAAACAAGGTATTCATTCATTTATATCGACCTCTCCTATGGGCAGGGTAAAGCTCATGACAGTTCCCTTGGGTGAATTGTCAGCTAAGGATATGCTGCCGCCGTGAGAATCTATGATAGACCTGCACAGTGCAAGCCCCAGCCCCAGACTTCTTCTGCTGTCTGAGGAACGGCTGCCGCCTGTATAGAACATATCAAAGACCTTTTCCTTTTCCTCCGGCGGTATGCCTGCGCCGCAGTCAGCAACGGATATTACAGCCATATCGCCCTCACGTTTTACGCTAACAGTTATAGGCGTGTCCTCCTCGCTGTATTTCACGGCGTTGTCTATAAGGTTTATTATCACCTGAACTATCAGGTTTGCATCAGCATTTACGGGGATTATCTCGTCGCATATCTTGGTTTTTATGCTGCGCTTGGGGTGGGTGCGCTCAATGTGGCGTACTGCCTCCTGCACTATGTCATCAAGTATCTCGACCTCAATGTTCAGCTTCATTCTGCCGTCTTCTATGCGTGTGGCGTAGAGCAGGTTTTCGACCATACCTATAAGCCACATCGACTCGGAATATATATCGGCATATATCTGCTGCCTTGCGCCCTCGTCAAGTGTGCTGCCGCCCGTGATAAGCGTGCTCGCATTGCCCGATATTGAGGTGAGCGGCGTGCGCAGGTCGTGCGAGATAGCACGCAGCATATTGGCACGCAGCTGCTCGTTTTGTGCAAGCAGGGCAGCCTCTTCCTTTTCTCTTGCGTTCTGCTCGGCTATGAGAATGTTGCGCTTGAGCTTGTTTGCAAGCGAGCCTGCAATAAACGCCGTTATGAACATTGTCAGAAATGTAACGGGATAGCCCGCGCCGTGCGCCGAGAGCGAAAACTCGGGGTATGTAAAGAAATAGTTGAAAAGCACAACGCCTATGACAGACGATATAAGGCAGTAGGATATCCTTGATGTGATTATGGATATCACAAGCACCGCTATAATGTAAAGCATTATGATATCAGTCTCGGTAAGCGAGAACGCCTTGAAAGCATAGCCTGCAAGGGTCGCCGCCGCAAGCACGAAAAGGCTCAGCCCCATATCCTTCAAAAATGACAAGCCGCCATTTTTCGGCATAGTATCATCACGCATAAAGATCACCCCAACTATTATACTACACGATGCTTGTGTTCGTCAACAGTTATTCTGTGTTTTCTGGGGGTGTAATGCCTGTGATCTCTCTGCATATCGGCAACAAATGCATCAACGTGCTTCATAAGATATATGCCGTATAAAAATGCGATACCAAGCAAAGCTGCAAACAGAATGTATATCACACGCTCATCTCCTATATCTTAAAGCATTTCTGTATATCACGCAGCTCGCCGATTATAAAGGCGATATCCTCGGGCTCTATCACAGTATCGGGGGCAGGGATAAACACGTCGTCGCCTCTCTTTATCGTGAGGACGTTTATCTTGAACTTTCTGCGTATGTCTATCTGCGAGAGGGTCTTATTATACCAGTCCTTTGGGACTTTCAGCTCGTAGATAGAGTAGTTGTTATCCAAGTGTATAAAGTCGAGAATACTGTCCGACGCATATTTTGTAGCAATGCGCAGAGCCATATGCTTTTCGGGATATACCACCTCGTCAGCGCCGTTTCGCAGCAGGAACTTCATCTGCACATCATTGGTCGCCCTTGATATTACCTTTTTGGCACCGAGCTCTTTTAACAGCGATGTCGTTTCGAGCGAGCTCTGGAAAAGGCTGCCGAGTGCAACAAAGCACACATCATAATTGCCCACGCCCAGAGAGCGCAGGAATTCTTCATTCGTGCTGTCGCCTATCTGTGCATTGGTAACATAGGGCAGCACCTCGTTTATGCGGTCTTCGTCTCTGTCCACCGCCATTACCTCGCAGTGCAGCTCTTCCATACGCTTTGCGATATGTATGCCAAACTGCCCGATGCCTATTATCAAAACCTGTTTCATATTAGTTTACTCCTTAACCTACCGATATTTTACCGAGCGGCATACGGCAATGCCTGCTCTCTGCCGAGGGAAGTGCGGCATATATAAGTGTAAGCCCGCCCACTCTTCCGAAGAACATCAGCATCATCAGTATCACCCGTGACAATGCCGAAAGCGTGGTCGTCACACCAAGCGTCAGCCCGACCGTGCCTATCGCCGAGCCTGTTTCAAAAAGCCCTGTCATAAGAGGAAGATGCTCTGTACGGCTTATTATCATGCCGCCTGTGAAAAACAGCACGATATACATAAATAGTATTGCAGCTGCGTTATGAACTGCCTCTTCGGGTATCCTTCTTTTGAAGACCTGAACGTCGTCACGCCTTACAAAGACAGTTATAGCCGAGAGGGAAAGGACCGCAAAGGTCGCAGTTTTCATTCCTCCTGCGGTAGACCCGGGCGAGCCGCCTATGAGCATGAGCATTATCATGATAGCCGTGCCCGATTCGTCCATCTGAGTAAGGTCTGTGGTATTAAAGCCTGCGGTTCTTGTCGTGACCGACTGGAAGAGCGAATAGATGAACCTGTCGTGCAGGTTTACGCCTTCATACTCATAGAAAAAGAAAAACAGCGCAGGCAGGACTATAAGCAGAAATGATGTGAGCAGCACGACCTTGCTTTGCAGCGAATAGCGCCTGAAATGGTATTTGTGCACGCACATATCGTTCCACACAAGAAAGCCTATACCGCCTGCGATTATAAGCAGCATTATTACGGAATTGACATATATACTGCTGCTGTATGTGGTGAGCGAGGAGAACTTTTCCCGCACACCCATAAGGTCGAAGCCTGCGTTGCAGAAAGCCGACACGCTGTGGAAAACAGAATACCAAAGCCCCTTTGCTATGCCGAAATCTCTGCTGAACACGGGGAACAGCAGTGCTGCGCCGATAAATTCTATGATGGCCGATGTCTTTAAGATAAAGCCTGTCATTCTGACCATACCGCCGACCTGTGGTGCGGAGATAGACTCCTGCATAGTGCTGCGCTGCCACAGACCTATCTTTCTGCCCGATGCACGCATTATCGCAAGTCCTATGGTTATAACGCCCATACCGCCTATCTGTATGAGCAGCAGTATAACCGCCTGCCCGAACAGCGACCAGTAGGTAGCCGTGTCCTTAACAACGAGCCCTGTAACGCAGGTAGCAGAGACCGCAGTAAAGAGCGAATCCGAGAATGGTGTCACACAGCGTTCCCTTGACGAGAAGGGCAGCATAAGCAGCAGTGCCCCCACCAGTATCATTCCTAAAAAGCTGAGTATTATGACCTGGAACGAGGTCAGTTTTTTACGTTTGTTATGTGCTTTTTTAAGCAAATCATCACACCTCTGTCATTTTAATGATAGTATAATTATAGCACAATCGGGGTAAATGTGCCGTTAAGAATAGAAAAAGGGCGTTAAGATTGTGTTAAGGTGTAATCTTATCCCTTCCATTGATTAAGTACCACATACTTGCCCCCATTTTTTCATTTATCAGACCTAATAATCACAATTATCTGCACCCATTCTCCTTTTATAAGGGTAGCCTGCTTATTTGTCTTGTATAGGAGATACTTCTTTATGGAACATCACCGAAACCGGGGGGTTATTTACGCTAAAGTGCCAATAAAAAACAGCATAACAAAGCTCGTTATGCTGTCCGGTGTTCTTATGAGAGTTGATACCAATTTATAGGGTGCATTCTGTATGATCGCCTACACATTTTGCACCCCATAGATCAGATCATTTTTTTAGTTGATACATATATCAACAAATGACACCTGTCCTTACCAAAGCATAAGCACCTTCTATCAGTCAACCCTATTAATTCATTTCGGCAATCTCTTTTATCCAATAGCAGACAATAAGAATAATAAAAGGCAACACATTTATTCAAACGCATTGCCTACAATTCCGATATTTACAAAGATCCATGTCCCCGGCAACCGGCTGTCATACTCATTGAGCTTAGACCCTTTGGCTTTGCGTCGCTGCCTTTCGGCAGGTTTGCCCATTATTATTTATAATTATACCATGCCAAGCATTTGTTGTCAACGATTAACAAAATATTTTTACAATTATTGTCACATCATATAAAACGGCCGCTTGGGAATTGCGTATGATGCTATGACCGATAGAAGCAGCCCCTGTTCATACCTCTGTGGTAAGAACAAGGGGCCGTATTTATTACTCTCACCTTCGATAAAGCGATCCAAAAATATGTACTCAAACTCATTATCTAATAACATTTCTCCGGATCATATTGACACTCCAGAACAAATATGCTAATATAATCATAAAGCCCCTGGCACTCATACTTACATAAGCCCAACCAACCAAGACAAAGGAAGGAGAAAGTATGAGGATATTTAATTACCACTGCTTTGACAACTGGAGTGTCGTAAAGGGGCTGCCTACACCGATACAGCTGTTCAAAAGAGGGCATTCCGACGAGGAATACAGAGAGCTTATCTCATTCTTTTACAGCGAGAAATGGAAAAAGGTCGAGCGGGATCATATCAATTCGGACAGAAGATATTATGAGAAAAGGAAAGACTGGTATTTATCGGTTGATGATCCACAGTTTGTCTGCAAAAGCAAAGCTATCAACTCGTCCGCAGCAATCAGAAGGTTAGAAAACCATATCATTGAGCGCTTTGAAGACCGCTTCGAGGACGGTTTGCTTGCCGAATGTGTGAAAGCTCTTTCACCCGGACAGTATCAGATAATCAGGCTGTTTAGCAAAGGCTTAGACAACGGAGAGATAGCAAAAAAGCTCGGAACAACTGCAAACAATGTATGCAAGCAGAAGAGGCGGGCGCTCGTAAAGCTCAAAAAGCTCTATCTTAATAAAGCCGAGCAATCAAGTGATTATCTTTGCATTATTCCTTTTAACATTCCAAAAGCAGTATCGGTATAGATTTAGTCAAAGCGCAGCAAAGTGTCCGCACAGAGTTTTTCTGTGCGGGCATTTTTTATTCAAAATCGTGAATTTTATGCAAAGTTGTCACTTTTTGTTGTCTCCCGGCGGTTATAAGGTAGAAATTTTTTTAAGGAGATGATAAAATGAGACAACTCATAACCAAAACCAGCGAGGAAATAATGTCCACGCTCTACAAGCCGACAGTCTTTACAGTCGAGGGTCTGCTTGCGCAGGGACTAAATATCCTTGCAGGCTCGCCGAAGGTCGGAAAGTCGTGGCTCGCCCTTGAACTTTGCCTTGCAGTAGCCAAGGGAGATAAACTGCTTGATAGAAAAACGATGCAGGGCTCGGCGCTGTATTTTTGTCTGGAGGACAGCTACCCTCGCATTCAGAGCAGGCTCTACGAACTGACCGATGAGCCATCGGACAAGCTGTTCTTTTCGCTCAAAGCCGACACTATCGGCTGCGGTCTTGAAGAACAGATAGCAAAGTTCAAATCGGAAAATAATGATCTTCATCTCGTAGTTATCGACACCTTGCAGATGATAAGAAACGAGGTTGATTCGGGTTATGGCAGTGATTATGCAGAGCTAATCCCGCTTAAAGCTCTTGCAGAGCAGCTCGGAATAACTATTGTTTTGATACATCATTTACGCAAGGCTGCCGACAATGACCCGTTCAATATGATATCGGGCAGCACGGGTCTTAACGGCTGTGTGGATGGCTTGCTTGTTCTTTTGAAGAACAAACGCAGCGGCAGTCAGGCGGTACTTCACGCAACAGGGCGTGACATTGAAGATCAGGAAATTGCGATCAAAAAGCAGGGTGTTCTATGGGTGCTTGCTGATGAAAGCGAAGACAAGCCAATTGAGCTTTTTCCTTTTGCAATACACGACTTGATGACAGAGTTGTGTTCGTTCAAAGGCTCGGCAACGGAGCTGTGTGAACTGCTGAAGGACAAATTCGGCGGCGAGTATTTTGCAAACCGTCTGACAAGAGATCTGTTCCGCTTCGCTTATGAATTGCAAAACTTTGGTGTGACTTTTACCCCGAAACGCAGCAACGGCCAGCGGCTTTTACTGCTCAGCTATGATAAAAACAGTGACAGTAGTGACGGTAAAAAGCTGATGCCCGAGCAGCATATTTCTTCTGTCCCTGCTGTCACTTGTGAAACAGAAAAGCCTTCGGAAAGCTCTGATAATACGTTAAATAGTGAAAACTGTTTGGCAGAAACCACGTCAGAAGTTACTGTACCTGATGATAATTCTACTGTCCCTGTCAAACAGTTTGCTGACCCTGTTTTGTCAGAAAACTTTATTGACGCTGTGGCGCATATGCTTTCAAACAAACTGCTTGCGCAGGGGATAAAGGTCAGGCCGTTTGAGGGGGCAAATGAACCGCTGTCGGGCGCTGTGTGCCCGATTAGCAGCGAGGGCAGGTAAACAGCCGAGTGCAGATTAGAACCCCCGCACAGGCGATTTGTGAGCGTTTGTGAACGAGATGCGAGAACCCCAATATCTCTCCCTTTCGTCATATAAAGGAGAGCAAAGAAAGGAGGAAAAAAGGCAGCCTGTTTTAAGGCTCAGAGCGTGTGAGATTTCAGAAAGCAAGCATAGCAGGTGGCATTCCGCCACCCGCCTGCTTGGCGGGGCTAAGCCCCACACCCCATATATATCGAAGGAGGAATGTGATGAGAAAGAGAAACAAAACGATATCTATCAGATGCACAGAAGATGAATATGCAAAAGTGCATCAGCGTGCTGAGCAGCATGGATTAAAGCTCAATGAGTTTGTTCTTAAAACAGCACTCGGCAAGAAGATAATTGTGGCTGAGGGGCTTGCTGATGTTGTCAGGCAGCAAAAAGCAATAGGCAACAACCTCAACCAGCTTACCCGACTCGCCCACGAGGGTAAGGTGAGTGTTATTGACCTGAAGCCTCTGCTTGATGAATACGCAGGCGCAACCGCTCTGCTCGCCAAGGCACTTCGGGAGGTGAAGTGAATGGCAACCATAACTGCAATTTCCACCAAAGGCGGTGGCGGCGGCAAGGCAACGCTCTCATATATCAGCCGTAATGACAAAACCGAAAAAGGCAGGTGGGTAACTGCCCTCAACTGCACTCTGCCGACTGCCTATGATGAGTTCAGAAATACAAAGCAGCTCTACAAAAAGCCAGGCGGGATTCAATATTATCATTTTGTTCAGTCGCACCCGAAAGGATATGACATCTCGCCTGAGCTTGCACATAGAATCGCAACGGAGTTTGCCAAGAAAGCGTTTGAAGGCTTTGAGTGTGTAGTCGCCACCCATACCGATGCTGAACATATACACAGTCATATCGTGTTTAACTCTGTCAGCTTTGAGAACGGAAAGAAGTATCATTCAAACAAGTTCACGCTCAAAGATTTACGTGAGCTGTCTGATGAGATATGTTTGCAGAATGGAGTTGACACGCTTGACAAGTCACATCTTAAGCAGAGGAGTAACGGCATAACAACAGGCGAATACCGCTGTGCAATAAAAGGGCAAAGCTGGAAGATGGATCTGATGAACACTATTGATTTGGTGATGAAGCAAGCTAAAAGCAAGAAACACTTTTGCAGGCTGATGAAAGACAAAGGCTACTCGGTCAGGTGGGAGGAACAGAGAAAGTATATAACCTACACTTGCCCTGACGGAAAGAAGTGCAGAGACAACAAGCTGCACGAAGAAAAATACAGGAAGGAGAAAATGGAGCGTGAATTCGAGATTAGAAGAAATGAGGCGAGCCTCACAAGAGAGCGCAGAGAAAGCGCTCGACACCTCACAGGCAACAATAGTATTCGACAGCAACTGGAAAGCGCTGATTGGTCTTACAAAGCAAAACTCGGATACGCTGCTGGAGGTACTGGATCTACAGGGAGAGCTGATGCAACGGCAAGATATGAGTTATCTGCTGAGGAGGATAGAGGAAGAACATCAGCAGACGATATCGGAACAGAAAAATGTGTTACAGCAGCTGACCTCACAGGCTGGGAAACTGAACGAGCAATTCTGTTCGCAGATGAAACAGCTCGAAGAATACAGGCACAAGCTGACCATAAGAATGTGGGGAGTGATAATAGTTTCGCAGGCGGGCTTGGCGATATTGCTTGTGGGCTTGGGGCTTTGGCTTCGCTGACCGAGGACGAGACTATCGAAGATAATCACTATCCAGTATCTGACCGCAAAACGCTCGCAGAGGAGATAAGGAAGAAGGAAGAGCTTGGGATGAAGATGTGAGTTGGTGTTGTGTTTTATGACACAAGAGATGAACAAAGGGTACGCCAGACAGTCGTACCCTGAAATTATAAGAAAGGACTGAGAATAATGTGCAATTATAATCATCACAGGAATACAGATAGAACGATCATAACAGGGAGGACGATAACAATATGGTTAACAATAACACAGAAACAAAAATACAAATGCTTACAATTAAAGAGGCCGCCGCACTCGTTGACGGGCTGACTGAATACAGAGTGCGTGAGCTGTGCCGTTCGGGCGAGCTGCCGACTGTAAAGGCAGGCAAGAAATACCTCATCAACAAGGATACACTTATCCGCTTCTTAGGGGGTGCGGCGGAATGATAACTTTTTATGTTGCGTCTGCAAACTCTTTCGGATACGCTGGATATTGCAAAGAAAGTGTGGTATCCTTGTCAGTCAGGGAGGTGATAGAATGGCATATATAGAGCCAAGAAAAAACAAGCAGGGCGAAATAATCGCCTATCGGATACGAGTCAATAAAGGCTATGACAAGAACGGCAAAAAGCTAAAGCCCTATGAGCTCAACTTCAAGCCCGACCCCGACAAAACAGAGCGGCAGAATATGAAAGCGCTCAACGAAACTGCGGTCGAATTTGAGAAAAAATGCAAGCAGGGGTATGTGGCTGACAGCAGACAGACCTTTGCCGAGTATGCAGAATATGTTATCGCATTAAAAGAGCGTACAGGAATAAAGCGCCGTACCATTGAGGGGTACAAAAAGCTTATGCCCCGCATAAACGAAGCGATAGGTCATATGAAGCTCAAAGACATTCGCCCCCAGCATCTCAATATGTTTTACGAGCAATTATCAAAGCGAAACTCCCGCCGTTATGAAAATGTGGCTGCTGCAAAATCCGACCTGAAAGCTTTAATAAAAGAGAAAAAGCTGTCACAGCAGAAGATTGCCGACAGCACAGGTATCGCAGTAAACACAGTCGCCCAAGCGTGCAAGGGCAGGAACATCAAAGAAAGCAAGGCAAGAGCGATAGCAGATACGTTAGGGCTTCCGATAACAAAGCTTTTCATAATCTCGCACGACAGCAGTCCGCTGTCAAACAAAACGATACTCGAATACCACAGGCTAATAAACACTATCTTCAAGCAGGCAGACAAGGAACTGCTAATACCATACAATCCTGCAAGCAAGGCCACGCCGCCAAAAGCAGGCAAGTCAAAGATAAACTACTTTGAGATAGAAGAGCTTGATGCCATACAGCATGAAGTCGATACTCTGCCGATAAAATGGAAAACGATAATCCACTTACTGATGATTTCAGGGTGCAGGCGTGGTGAGCTGTGCGGCCTGAAATGGGATGCTGTTGATTATGAGAGAAACAGGATATACATTCACCTGAATATCCTGTACTCGACCGAGATAGGCTTATACGAGGACACGACCAAGACCGAATACTCCGAGCGGTATGTCAGACTGCCCGACGAGTCAATGAATATACTTCGTGAATACAAAGCCTGGTACGAAAAACGCAAAGCCGCCTACGGCGACCGCTGGCACGACAAGGGATTTCTGTTCTTCCAGGAGAAAACGGGGAACGAGGGTGAGCCGATGTCGCCCGACACAGTCACAAGATACCTTGATGAGTTCTCCGAAAAGAGAGGTCTGCCGCACATTAACCCACACGCCTTCCGTCACACAATGGCGAGCGTTATGTGCTTCAACCGCATTGACCCCGTCAGCATCTCACGCAGATTAGGCCACTCAAAGGTCAGCACCACGACCGACTATTATTCCCATATGCTCAAAGATGCCGATGACATATCCGCCGAGACAATAGCTGATGTTATGCTAAGGCACAAGGGAGCGTAATCCCCACCGACAAATATTTACCGCCCGACAGAAATAATGGATCTGTCGGGCGGTTTTTTCTACATACAGCAATATGAATATTTGAAACACACAAAGCCCCTATCAGCGGCGTTTGCCAAGAGCCGAAACCATAAATAGTGCCCAAATAGTGCCCTGAAACCCATTTTCAGGCAAAAAACAAACCCACCGTCAGCATGACCGACAGTGGGCTTTCCCCGTATCTACGGGCTTTGTCAATGTGAGTGACGAACGGAAAAGATGATATTTTTAACTTCATATTTATGAAATATACGTCACTTTAATGGTACATATAGTATAAATACTGTGCCTCTGACGAAAGTCTGGCTTTTTTTATTCTATTATTAGTATTTATAATTCTGAATATCTCAGATGAATGAGGCTCCTTATAAAAGCCATTACAATATAATTCAGGTGAATCCCCCCTTAATAACCAAGAATCATAATATCTGTATATATTGAATTCAGCAACATCTGCTATTGATCCCGGGAAATTATCCGATCTATTTTTATTAACAAGATTTATATGTTCCACTTTTATATTATTTCTATATATTTTGTTGAAGTAATGATCAAAACGTTCCTCAAGATATAACTTGATCTTAGTGATGTAGCCGGAACGCCCAGTAATGTTGCATGACCAAATCTTGCACCGGGTTTCAAGTCAAGATAAATAATTGCTTCGTCCATAGCTCTTAATGCATCAACTATGTCATAGTTATCCTCTCCAACATGGTATGTTGTTTTTAACTGCCAGGATTCATATAGCCTTAAAGCCGAGTTAGTTACAGGCATATTATAAAACTGTAATCTTCTAAACGCAACAGCGAATACCTCGGGACGACAATCCATCTCAGGACCACATGCATCAATTCCAAGAATTCTGTTTGACACAGATTTGTCAAGCTTTCTTAATGTAATGAGAGCTGAGGTTTGTCTTTCAATTTTTCTTCTTAAGCTTGCATCTCTGCACAATAGGCTGTCATGGGTCATATTTATATAATTGTCTTTTTGTTTTACAAAATGAATGACATAGAAAAACTTTTGTTTATCGATCTTACTTGTTAAGCCAAACTGTCTTATTGCCTGTTCTATTGCTTCATCATACAATCTGATTTTTCTGCTGATCTTTTTCCAATTATCCGAAGGAGTTATCCTAAACTCTGCAAAATGGATCTTAGGTCCATAAATTATGCTTTGAACTGTTGCAGCCA
>CADAGC010000078.1 GCA_902787365.1 uncultured Ruminococcus sp.
TATATCAATTCTTATGATGCACCTTTCACGCTTCTCTGAGGAGATAATACTCTGGTGCTCGTGGGAGTTCAAGTTCATCGAGCTTGATGATGCGTATGCTACAGGCTCGTCAATAATGCCTCAGAAGAAAAACCCCGACGTCACCGAGCTGATAAGGGGCAAGACGGGCAGAGTTTACGGCGACCTCAACACGCTGCTCGTTATGATGAAAGGCATTTCCCTTGCATACGACAAGGATATGCAGGAAGACAAAGAGGCTATATTTGATGCGATAGACACGGTAAAGCTTTGCCTTACTACATTTATACCAATGCTCGATACTATGAGAGTTATCCCCGAGAATATGAGAGCCGCAGCCGCAAAGGGCTTTATAAACGCCACCGACTGCGCCGACTATCTCGTTAAAAAGGGTCTGCCCTTCCGTGATGCATACAAGATAACGGGCACCCTCGTTCACACCTGCATTGAAAAGGGTCTTACCCTCGAAACGCTGCCCCTTGAAGATTACAAGGCGCTGTGCGAAACCTTTGACGAGGACGTTTACGAGGCAATAAGCCTTGACACCTGCGTTATGCAGAGAAAAGCCGCAGGCGGCCCCGCCCCCGAGAGCGTAAAGGCACAGATTGAATACACACAAAAAGCGCTGACCGCTTATGATAAATGAGCGCTATGAGCTGCCGATAAAGGCAGGGCTCATCGTCCTGTGGGCAGGCTTTGTAATGGGGGCCTGCTACATATCGGGCAGGTATTTCGAGCCGCTTGTGGCAAGATTTTACCTGTTTATGCTGCTTGACCCGCTGCTGCTTTTAGCGGGCAGCTTTATCACAGCAAGGCTTTTCGGCGGCAGGTGGTATTACAAGGCGGCGGTGATAGGCTTATCAGTCGTTATGTTTTTTGCAACGCCTATGCGTGACGTTGTGCCGAACCTTATAATAGTCACCACGATATGCGTTATCTTCGGCAGCGGCTTGGGTGCGGTTTTCTCACCACGCAGCGGCAGCACCGAGCAGCAGGTAAAGGCCGAGCACTACACCCCCATTCTCGGCGAGAACAGCACACCAAACAACAAAAAGAAAAGAAAAAAGAAGGCTAAAAGAAAATGAAGACAAAGATATTCATAGACGGCAAGGAAGGCACTACAGGCCTTCAGATATTCGAGCGCTTTGAAAAGCGTGATGACCTTGACATTCTGCTTATTGATGAAGACAAGAGAAAGGACGCAAGCGAGCGTGCAAGGCTCATAAACGAGAGCGATATAACCTTCCTCTGCCTGCCCGATGCGGCAGCAAAAGAGGCGGTAAGCTTGGTAACAAACGACAAGGTTAGGATAATAGATGCTTCCACCGCCCACAGAACAAACCCTGCGTGGGATTACGGCTTCCCCGAGCTGTCAAAGGCTCACAGAGAGGCAATAGTCAACTCAAAAAGAGTAGCCAACCCCGGCTGCTACGCAAGCGGCTTTATAAGCATAGTTTACCCGCTGGTGCAGGCTGGGATACTGGGCGATGATTACCCGCTTTCAGCACACGCAGTAAGCGGCTACAGCGGCGGCGGCAAGAAGATGATAGCCGCTATCGAAGGCGCAGACAAGACAAAGGAAATGTGCTCGCCCAGACAGTATGCGCTTGCGCAGGCGCACAAGCACCTGCCCGAAATGCAGACAGTCTGCGGGCTTAAATACAAGCCGATGTTCAACCCCATAGTTGACGATTACTACGCAGGCATGGTGGTTTCGGTGCCGCTCATAACAAGGGCGCTTGCAAAGAAAGTCACCCCTGCCGATGTTCACGAGATACTCGCTTCACACTACGAGGGGCAGCATTTTGTGAAGGTAATGGAGCTTGGCGGCAAAGAAACTCTCCCCGACGGCTTCCTTGCGGCAAACACGCTTGAAGGCACGAACAATATGCAGCTTTTCGTGTTCGGCAACGATGAGCAGATTCTCCTCTGCTCACGCCTTGACAACTTAGGCAAGGGCGCATCGGGCGCAGCCGTGCAGAATATGAATATAATGCTTGGTATAGATGAGGTAACAGGACTTGAATAACAAAAGAAAACTACTTGCCGCATCAATACTTGCGGGAATGATAATGACCCTCACCGCCTGCGGTGAGCCTGTTGACAAGCTAAAGCCCAAAATGGCCACACGAAGCGAAAGCTCGTCTGTGGCAGAAGAGGCAAGCTCGCAGGACGCACAGCCTGCCGACAGCAAAGCAGACGAGAGCAAGGCTGATGACAGCAGCAAGGCAGACGGCGGCAAAAAGCAAGATAAAAAAGAAGATACAAAAAAAGACGACAAGGCACCCGACAAAAAGTCAAACAAAAAGACCGCAGACACGGTGTTTGCAGATATGACCCTTGATGAAAAGATAGGGCAGCTCTTTATCGTGACCCCCGAGCAGATAGACGGCTATGACGAGGCCGTGACGATGTATGATGACACGATGAGCGAGCTTATCGCAAAATACCCCGTGGGCGGCATCATACAGATGACTGCGAATGTCACCGACCCCGAGCAGATAACCGAGCTTAACAAAAAGCTTCAGGGAATTAGCAAATACGGCCTGTTCATCGCAGTTGACGAAGAGGGCGGTCAGGTTGCCCGAATAGGGCTGAATGAAAACTTTGACGTGCCGCGCTACAACTCGATGTATGAGATAGGCAGCACGGGCGACACAGCAAACGCCAAAGAGGTCGGCAAGACGATAGGCGGCTACGTCAAGGGCTACGGCTTCAATGTTGACTTTGCGCCCGACGCCGATGTTTACACAAACCCTGAGAACACAGTTATAGGCTACAGAGCATTCTCGTCAGACCCGCAGGTGGCTTCTGATATGGTGGGGGCTTGCATTGAGGGCTTCCACGAAAGCGGCATTATCACCTCGATAAAGCACTTCCCGGGCCACGGCGATACTTATGAGGACACCCACACAAGCGGCGCAGTAGTTGACAAGAACTGGGACGAGCTGCTCGACTGCGAGCTTATGCCCTTTATAAACAACCTCGACAAGACGGATATGATAATGATATCCCACATAACCCTGCCGAATGTAACCTCGGACGGTATGCCTGCTTCCCTTTCAAGAGAGCTGATAACCGACAAGCTAAAGGGCGACTTGGGCTTCAAGGGAATAGTCATCACCGACTCGCTCTCAATGCAGGCGGTAAGCAATGATTACACCCCTGGTCAGGCGGCTGTAAAGGCTTTCTCGGCGGGCGCTGACATACTGCTTATGCCGGGCAATATCGGCGAAGCTATGGACGGCATAAAAGAAGCTCTCAGCGACGGCACTCTAAGCGAGGAAAGGCTCAACGAGAGCGTTATGAAGATACTTAAACTTAAGGAAAAATACGGTATACTATAAAAGGAAGATGAAAGATGAAGGAAATAACACTTAAACCATTCGAGGGCTATGAATACGCCGAGGGCGGCGTGTGCGCAGCGGCAGGCTTCAAGGCAAGCGGCGTTTACTGCGGCATCAAGAAAAGCCCGATACCTGACGGGAATGAGAGCCCCATATCAAACATCAAGAACGATATATGCATGGTAGTATCCGACTGCGACTGCACATCTGCGGCAGTTTATACGCAGAACAAGGTCAAGGGTGCGCCGATAATCGTCACAAAGGATAACCTTGCAAAAGCAGGCGACAAGATGCGTGCCATAATCGCAAACTCCAAGAACGCCAACACCTGCAACTCTGACGGCGAGCACAAGGCGCAGGCTATGTGCAAGCTCACAGCTGACGCTTTAGGCATTGAGCCCGAGCAGGTTATAGTTGCTTCAACAGGCGTTATCGGGCAGATCCTTCCTATCGAGCCTGTGGCAGAGGCTGTGCCGAAGCTGGTCGAAAAGCTTGACTACAAGGGCAACCTCGAAGCCGCAACAGCTATCATGACAACAGACACAGTCAAGAAAGAGATCGCCGTTAAGTTTGATATCGGCGGCAAGACAGTTACTCTCGGCGGCATGGGCAAGGGCAGCGGCATGATTCACCCGAATATGGCAACTACCCTTAACTTCTACACCACCGACTGCAAGATATCAAGTGAACTTTTGCAGGCAGCACTTGATGAGGTGGTAAAAGTCACCTACAACTGCCTCTCGGTTGACGGCGACCAGTCAACAAACGACATGGTGTGCATAATGGCAAACGGCAAGGCAGGAAATGCCGAGATAAAGGCAGGCAGCGAGGAGTTTGAGGTCTTCAAAAAAGCTCTCTACATCGCCATGATGAGCATAACCAAGATGCTTGCAAAGGACGGCGAGGGCGCTACAAAGCTCTTAGAGGTCAAGGTTGACGGCGCTGACAGCTTACAGACCGCAATAACCGTTGCAAAGAGCGTTGTAGGCTCAAACCTCTTAAAGTGCGCTATCTTCGGCGCTGACGCTAACTGGGGGCGTGTACTTTGTGCGGTAGGCTATGCTGATGCAGAGTTTGACATAAACAAGGTTGACGTCAAAATGTCATCAAAGGCAGGCGAGATACACGTCTGCGAAAACGGCGCAGGCATACCTTTCTCGGAGGAGGAAGCAAAGACTGTACTGCTTGAAGACGAGATAACGATAACAGTCAGCATAGGTGACGGCGAGTTCTCCGCCGCTGCATGGGGCTGCGACCTGACATACGACTATGTAAAGATAAACGGCGACTACAGAAGCTGAGATAATGCATAATGCATAATTGAGGTATCGCCCTTGCGGGCGATGTGATGCCCATTCGGGCTTTTTATCCGCAAATCTCTAAAAGTGAAAAACCAAATCTAAAGGAAGTAATGAAAATGCAGATAGAAAACAGTATAAGAAGCCAGATACTCATTGATGCGCTGCCCTACATACAGAATTATCACGACAAGATAGTTGTAGTAAAATACGGCGGCAACGCTATGACAAACGCCGAGCTTAAGGAAGCCGTTATGAGCGACATCGTGCTGCTCTCGGAAGTCGGCATAAAGGTAGTGCTCGTTCACGGCGGCGGCCCCGAGATAAGCTCAATGCTCAAACGTGTGGGCGTTGAATCAAGATTTATAAACGGCCTGAGATACACCGATGCCGAGACTATGGACATTGTAAAAATGGTACTTAGCGGCAAGGTAAACAAAGAGCTTGTTTCGGCATTACAGCTGCACGGCGGCAAGGCGCTGGGTCTTTGCGGTTGCGACGGCGAGATGATAATGGCAAAGAAGCTTGAAGGCGACGTAGATCTCGGCTTTGTAGGCGAGATAAAGAAGATAACCACCAAGCCGATACTTGATGCCTTAAACAACGGCTATGTGCCGATAATCGCAACAGTAGGCACAAGCGAGACAGGCCAGGCATACAACATAAACGCCGACACCGCAGCTGCACGCATAGCAAGCTGCCTAAGAGCCGAAAAGCTCATTCTTATGACCGATATCAAGGGGCTTTTAAAGGACAAGGACGATGACTCAACGCTTATACCTACTGTCAACGTTTCAGAGGTGTCTTACCTTAAGAGCACAGGCATAATCAGCGGCGGCATGATACCCAAGATAGACTGCTGCGTTGAAGCAATAAGGCGAGGTGTCAAGAGAACATCTATCATCGACGGCAGAGTGCCCCACTCGATACTTATCGAGCTGCTCACCAATGAGGGCATAGGCACACAGTTCAGCTGATAAGCAGAGGTATATCATGGAAGAGCTTTATTTGCAGCTTCGCTACAGGTTTGAAAGCGAGAGTGACGTTATAAACGCCGTGGGGCTTACAATGCTTCGCAAGGTGCTGCCCTTTGCGATAGGTGCAGCAGCGCTGTTTGTCTATTCGGTAGCCGCAAGGTTTGTTCCGCTCCCCTATTTCTCGTTTCACTATGATATATACATATTCGCCACTTTTGCAGCGCTTTTGTTTGTTGCGCCCTTTGGCCTTGCGGCGGCTATGATGCCCTCTGTCAAGGCTGCGGCCTGCGAGAATGACAGTATTCTCTCGCTCTATGAGACATACTACACCGAGCAGAGCATTCAGGGAACGCTTCGCTACAATTACGCCAACATCGACAGAGTGACACTTTCAGACAGGTGCCTGACTATCCATGCAGGGAAATACAACTCGTTCATACCGAGGGCTGCATTTGCACTCAACAACGTCAGGCTTTCACACATACTGGCATATATGCAGAGCAAGGGTGCGAATATTCCCGTATCTCTTATAGAAAAAGCAGATAAAACATACTATTGAAAGGACTGATAACAATGAACACGATAGAGAAATTCAACTCACACGTCATGCCCTCATACGGCAGGTTCGACCTGGTAATGGAATCGGGCAGCGACCGTGTGGCAACTGATGAAGAGGGCAAGACCTATATCGACTTCGGCTCGGGCATAGGCACAAACTCCCTCGGCTACTGCAACGACAAGTGGGTAGAGGCGATATGCTCGCAGGCGCACAAGATTCAGCACACCTCTAACTACTACTACACAAAGGTGCAGGCTGACTTTGCGGCAAAGCTTTGCGAGTACACAGGCTACAGCAAGATGTTTTTCGGCAACTCGGGCGCTGAAGCCAACGAGTGCGCTATCAAAGTAGCAAGAAAATACAGCTTTGATAAATACGGCAAAGACGCCGAGCGCAACATCATAATCACCCTTGTTAACTCATTCCACGGCAGAACTCTTGCCACCCTCTCGGCCACAGGTCAGGACGTTTTCCACAACTACTTCTTCCCCTTTGTAGAGGGTTTTGTGAACGTCAAGGCTAACGACATTGACGACCTTAAGGCAAAGCTTAATGATAACAAAGGCAAGGTCTGCGCCGTGATGTTTGAGCTTATTCAGGGCGAGGGCGGCGTTGTGGCTCTTGACAAGGAGTTTGTAAACGCCATATTTGAAGAGTGCGCCAAGGACGACATACTCACCATATGCGACGAGGTGCAGACGGGTGTAGGCAGAACGGGCACATTCTTAGCTTCTGAGCAGTTTGGCGTAAAGCCTGACATAACCACCCTTGCCAAGGGTCTTGCAGGCGGCGTGCCGATAGGTGTTTGCCTTGCAAACGAGAAGTGCTGCGACGTGCTCACCAAGGGCACACACGGCTCGACATTCGGCGGCAACCCCATAAGCTGTGCAGGCGGCAACGCTGTGCTCGACACAGTGCTTGCAGAGGGCTTCCTCGATGAGGTCACACAGAAGGGCTACTACATCTGGCAGAAGCTTATCGACCACCCCGAGGTTGACGGCATAAGCGGCCTCGGCATGATGATAGGCGTGTCTCTTAAGACCAAAAAGGCCGCAGATGTCTGCAAGGCCTGCCTTGAAAACGGCCTGCTCATTCTCACAGCCAAGGATAAGCTGAGATTCCTCCCGCCACTCACGATAACCTATGAGGAGATAGACAAGGGGCTTGAGATACTTACAAAAATACTTGATGAAAAGGAGAACAACGATGAAACACCTGCTTAAAATGCTCGACCTCTCAAAAGAGGAGATAATCGAAATATTAAACCTTGCCGACCAGCTCAAATACGAGAACAAAAACGGCATAAAGCACCACCACCTTAAAGGCAAGACCCTGGGTATGATATTCCAGAAGTCCTCGACACGTACAAGGGTGTCGTTTGAGACGGGTATGTACCAGCTGGGCGGTCAGGCGCTCTTCCTCTCAAACCGTGACTTGCAGATAGGCCGCGGCGAGCCCGTGCAGGACACCGCACGTGTGCTCTCACGCTACCTTGACGGCATAATGATACGTACATTTGAGCAGAAAGAGGTAGAAGACCTTGCAAACTACGGCTCTATCCCGATAATCAACGGCCTTACCGACTTTTGCCACCCCTGCCAGGTGCTTGCTGACCTTATGACTATCAGGGAGTTCAAGGGTCGCTTTGACGGCCTTAAGACGTGCTATATAGGCGACGGCAACAACATGGCAAACTCGCTTATCGTGGGCGGTCTTAAGGTAGGTATGGAGGTTTCTATCGCCTGCCCCGACGACTACCAGCCCGATGCCGAGGTGCTTGAATTTGCCAAGCAGTACGGCGACAAGTTCTCAATGACAAACGTGCCGATAGAGGCCGCAAAGGACGCAGACGTGCTCTTTACTGATGTATGGACATCTATGGGCGAAGAGGCCGAGACAGAAAAGCGCAAGGTGGCTTTCGCAGGCTATCAGATAAACGACGAGATCATGGCTGCTGCAAAGCCCGACGCTATGGTTCAGCACTGCCTGCCCGCACACCGTGAGGAGGAGATAACCGAGAAGGTATTCGAGGCTCACGCAAACGAGATATTCGAGGAGGCAGAAAACCGCCTGCACGCACAGAAGGCCGTTATGGTCAAGGTAATGGGCGGCAAGCCGAAGTATAGTGATGATGTTTAAGCGCTGACACACTTACAAAAACATTAATAGGAGGAGAAGCTATGGAACTATTGCAGCAGAGATGTGAGCTGTTTATCACCAACAAGAAAATACTCCAAAAGACATTCAAGCTCGAGACCGAGGAGATATATGCGGCGTGTGCTGCGATATATACTGCCCGTGGCATAGATGTCGATAATGACGACCTGAAAAAGTGCAAAAAGCTCATCGAAGAGAGCAAGGGCGTTTTCTCCTCATTCAGAGGGTGTATGCAGCTTGCAAGCGCAGCACTTCTCGCTGTGAGCAACAAGCCAAAGGAGCTGTTTAAGCAGGTGTGCGAAATTTACGACCTGCTCAAAGAGTATTTCTCGGGCAGCGAGTATCTCGTACAGGCGGCGTTTATCCTCGCAGAGAACGCCTATGACGGCGACCTTGACGATATCTGCAAGCGTGCCAAAAAGCTCTATAAGAAAATGAAGCGTGAGCACCCGTTCCTCACGGGCAGCGAGGACAGCGTTTTTGCTATCACCCTTGCTATGAGCGAGCGTGACGACAAGGAGCTTATTGAGGATATGGAAAGCTGCTATAACGACCTCAGAAAGGGCTTTGGCAACAACGCCGTGCAGACGGTATCGCATATTCTCGCACTTACAGACGGCGAGTCAGAGCGCAAGGCTTCCAAGTTCCGTGGGCTGTATGACGGGCTTGCTAAGGCAGGCAGAAAGTTCGGCAAGGACTACGAGCTCCCCGTGCTGGCAGGCCTTTCGGCAACAGGCATTTCCAATGACAGGATAGTTGCCGACGTGCTGTTCGCTGATGAGTTCCTCGATGACCAGAAAGGCTACGGCGGCCTGTTCGGCACGAACAAGACCACACGCCTGATGCACGCTGCACTGATAGTTTCGGGCTGCTATGGCTCACGTGGCTCGCAGATAGCAAATATCGCCTCTGCCGCCGCAATAATCGCAGCAGAGCAGGCCATGATGGCAGCGATAATCGCTTCATCGGCTGCCGCAAGCGCCGCAGCTTCTTCCTGATAAAACATAAAGGCTTCCCTGACGGAAGCCTTTTTCTATTGCCCGTATATGTAGTCATTCACCCCGAAAAACAGCGTCAGCGCCATGTGCTTCTGGTACACGGGCGACTCTAACTGCTGCGCCTCGCCCTCGTTTGAGAGAAAGCCGCATTCCGCCATTATCATCGGGCATTTTGCGTTATCAAGCAGGAAAAGCTCATCGCCTACGGGCTTTGTTTCACGCTTGTTTTCGGGCTGTAGTGTAGAAACTATCCGCCCCTTGACCGCCTCAGCAAGTGCGTGGGTGGCCTCGCTCTTTTGTGAGTAGAACATCTGCGCCCCGCAGAATTTCGGGTCGGTGAACTGGTTTTGGTGTATCGACAGAGCGACGGCGTTCTCATATTTGTTGATTATCGCAAGGCGGTTGTCCATGTCTGACTTTTTCTGTTTGGAAAGCCCCGTCACCCCCTCGTCGTGGATAGACACATCGCTCTCCCTCGTGCAGATGACGTCATAGCCCATAACCGCCGCCGTGTCACGCATCGTTTGCAAGATACTTAGATTTATCCCCTTTTCGGGCGTGCCGTCAGCAGCCACGCAGCCGCCGTCTGCACCGCCGTGCCCCGCATCAAGCACAAGCAGCGGCCGCTCGAAAGCCGTTGACACCACCCCTGCCGAGGCAGGCTTAGCCCCCTGCCCCTCTGAAAAAATCGCCGCAGCACTTATGCACACTATCGCCCCTAAGAGCATCACAAGCTGACCCTTTTTTCTCAAATCAATCACTCCCAAGTGTTTTTATACAGCTTATGCGAGGATATGCGTGAATATTCCTGCGATTTATCATTGACCTTTTGCTCGCCGCCTGCTATAATTATTGTAATAAAGGAGGCGGTCATATGAATAAATTAAACTGGGCGATTATCGGCACGGGGCGCATAGCCCACACCTTTGCGCAGGCGCTTGCAGGCGTAGAGGGTGCAGAGCTTTACGCCGTCGGCTCACGCAGCTTGCAAAAAGCGCAGGCCTTTGCCGAGGAGTTCGGCTTCAAAAAAGCCTACGGCAGCTATGATGAGCTGGTTAAAGATAAGGGCATTGATGTGGTCTATATCGCCACGCCGATGTCGAGCCACTATAAAGACACCATGCTTTGCCTTGATAACGGGCTGAATGTTTTGTGCGAAAAATCGGTGTCACTAAACATGGGCGAGCTTGATAAAATGCTTGCAAAAGCCCGTGAAAAGGGACTTTTCTTTATGGAGGCCATGTGGATGAAGTGCCGCCCCGTCTATCTCAAAGCCCTCGAATGGGTAAGGGAAAGCAGGATAGGCACGCCGCAGTATCTCAAAGCTGACTTTTGCAATCAGGTAAAATATGACCGCAGCGACAGGCTCTTTGCGCCCGAGTGCGGCGGCGGTGCGCTGCTTGATTTAGCAGTTTATCCGCTGACATTTGCGCTCGACTTCTTAGGGCGTGAGCCGAAAGAGCTTACCGCCTATGCCCACATCGGCAAGGACGGCGTTGACCTCTCAAACAGTATCACATTAAAATATGAAACTGCCTTTGCCGACATATCCTCGGGCTTTGAGCTGCCCTGCATAAACCGTGCAGTCATCTCGGGCGATAAGGGCAGTATCGTTTTTGCCGACTGGTTTTTCTGCTGCTGCGAGGTGACGCTCTTTGATGATGAGACTAACATGGTCGAAAAATGCGAGATACCAAACGAGATAAACGGCTATGAGTACGAGATACGTGAAGTACACCGCTGCTTGGAGGCAGGGCTGACCGAGAGCAAGCTTGTGCCGCACGAGTCAACTATCGCCGTTATGAAGATAATGGACGAGTGCCGCCGCCGCTGGGGAATGAAGTTCCCGAATGAATAATAAAATGGCTGTGCGTAAAGCCGGTACGGATATAGAATATTTATGACGATCGCTGGGGAAAACCTTTCTGAAGAAAGGTTCTTCCCCAGACCCCTTTCCAAAGACTTTTATCTTGTTTTTGCGTGGGATCAGCTGAAACTTTAAATGGTTTCGCTATCCCACGCAAAAACAAAAACAGAAGTTTTAGGAAGGGAGTTTGAGGGAGAACCCTTTTTCAAAAGGGTTTCCCTCAATAATCATTATAAATAGTTTATATCTGCACCCACCTTACGCACAGCTCTTTTTATTATCAGTATTTTCCGCCCGAAACGGTGAGCCTGTTGAGCGCACGCTTTAGCTTCTGCTCTGCACGCTCGAATTCCTTCTGGCTCTTTTGCTCCTTGATTCGACGCTCGGCGTCTTCCTTGGAGCGCTTTGCCCTTTCGACGTCAATCTCGTCAGCCCACTCGACAGCCGAGGCAACGACAACGCATTCGCTTGACCTTACCTTTATCATGCCTGCCGAAATAGCCGCCACACGGAAACTCCCGTCCTCCTGCATCACCTTAAGGGGCGACGCCACGAGGTTTGCGGCATAGGGGGTGTGCCCCGCAAGTATGCCCACGTTGCCCGCAGGGGTCTTGGCTATGAGCTGCTGTGTTTCGCCCTCGAAAAATGTCTTTTCGGGCGTTATTATCTTTAGCTTAAAAGGTCTCATGTGAGTTACCCCGTTACTTCATATTCTTGGCCTTCTCAACAGCCTCGTCGATAGTGCCCACAAAGAGGAATGCCGACTCGGGCAGGTCGTCGTGCTTGCCCTCGATTATCTCCTTGAAGCCTCTTATCGTCTCCTTGATAGGAACGTACTTGCCCTGATAGCCTGTGAACTGCTCGGCTACGAAGAAAGGCTGCGACAGGAATCTCTGTATCTTTCTCGCTCTTGAAACGGTGAGCTTATCCTCTTCGGAGAGCTCGTCCATACCCATGATAGCGATGATGTCCTGTAATTCCTTGTATCTCTGGAGGATAGACTGCACCTGTCTTGCCACCTGATAATGCTCGTTGCCGACGATCTCGGGCGAGAGTATTCTCGACGAAGAATCAAGCGGGTCAACTGCCGGGAAGATACCCAGCGATGCGATAGATCTCGAAAGAACCGTCTGCGCATCAAGGTGAGCGAATGTTGTAGCAGGTGCAGGGTCAGTCAGGTCGTCCGCAGGCACGTAAACCGCCTGAACGGAGGTGATAGAGCCCTTGTTAGTCGAGGTGATCCTCTCCTGAAGCGCACCCATTTCGGTCGCAAGTGTCGGCTGATAGCCAACGGCAGAAGGCATACGGCCGAGAAGTGCCGAAACCTCAGAGCCTGCCTGTGTAAATCTGAATATGTTGTCGATGAACAGAAGCACGTCCTGCCCCTCAACGTCACGGAAATACTCCGCCATAGTAAGACCCGAAAGGCCTACTCTCATTCTTGCCCCGGGCGGCTCGTTCATCTGACCGTAAACAAGAACGGTCTTGTCGATAACGCCCGATTCCATCATTTCGTTGTAAAGGTCGTTACCCTCTCTTGTACGCTCGCCGACACCGGTAAATACCGAGATACCGCCGTGCTGGTTTGCAACGTTGTTGATAAGCTCCTGGATAAGAACTGTCTTACCAACGCCCGCACCGCCGAAAAGGCCTATCTTACCGCCCTTAAGGTAGGGCGCAATAAGGTCGATTACCTTGATACCTGTTTCAAGCACTTCGCTTGCAGCCTTCTGCTCCTCGTAAGAGGGCGGCTGACGGTGGATAGCCCACCTTTCCTCTGCCTCGGGGGCAGGCTTGTTGTCAACAGGCTCGCCGAGCAGGTTGAATATTCTTCCCAGCGTGCTTCTGCCCACGGGAACGGTTATGCTCGAGCCTGTGTCTACCGCTTCTGCGCCTCTTGTAAGGCCGTCGGTAGATGCCATAGCGATGCATCTTACAACGTCATCGCCTATATGCTGTGCTACCTCGACAACGAGCTTTGACCCGTTGTTGTCTATCTCGATAGCGTTAAGAAGCTGCGGCAGGCAGTTCTTTTCAAATTTTACATCGACTACGGCGCCAACGATCTGAACTACCTTTCCGACATTTTTCTCACTCATTGGTTTCACACCCTTACTTAATAATGCATAATTCATAATGCATAATTGTGGTATCGGCTTACGCCGATATATGGCCGTTCGGCCGACCGCCTGCGGCGGTAATTATCATTCTTCTCTCAGCGAGCCCGAAGCTATCTCGGTAAGCTCCTGAGTTATCTGACCCTGTCTTGCTCTGTTATACATAAGCGAGAGGTTAGCTATCATCTCGTCGGCGTTGTCAGAGGCCGACTCCATAGCAGTTCGCCTTGCCGCCTGCTCGGAAGCAAAGGAATCAACAGTCGCCGCATAGAGTATTCCCGAGATGTACTGGGGTATCAGCCCGTCAAATACCTCCTCGGGCGAGGGGTCGTATATCATAAGCGACTTTTTCTCGCCGCTGCCGCTTATCATCTGCTTGACAGGCAGTATCGGCATGAACACAGGCTCCTGCGTCAGCGCCGAAACGAACGTGGTGTATACCAGCTCAACTCTGTCAAACTCGCCCATTCTGAAACGTGCGATGATGTTCTCGGCAATATCCAGCGAATCGTAAACGTTAAGGCTCTCGGCTATGCCGGGGTATTCATCAAGCACCTCGAAATCACGCTTTCTGAAATACTCGACAGCCTTCTTGCCAATAGTTATCAGCTTGACGGTAAAGCCCTCGTTCTTGTGTTCATTAGCCTTTTCCATAGCAAGCTTCAATACATTGTTGTTAAAGCCGCCCGCAAGGCCTCTGTCGCCCGCTATCACTACCATTAAAACGGTCTTCAAGACCTCTTTTTTGGTGTAGATAGAGCTGAAAACGTGGTCTCTCGATACATCGGCCATAGTGTCATACACCGCCGCAAAGAAAGGCTGGGCTGCAAGCGCCCTTTCCTTTGCACGCCTAAGCTTTGATGAAGCCACAAGCTCCATAGCCTTGGTTATCTGCCTTGTACTCTCAACGCTTTTTATACGGCGCTTAACGTCCTTCATATTTGCCGTTGCCATATAAATGCTCTCCTTTTAGATAGGAATTATTACTTGCTCTTCAAGAATTTCTTTATGCATTCATCGAGCGCCTGCTTAAGCTCTGCCTCGGTCTCGTCAGAAAGCTCCTT
>CADAGC010000079.1 GCA_902787365.1 uncultured Ruminococcus sp.
TTGCTGACAGCATGAAGTATGACAAAAAGAGAAAGGCTGCGTAACCACCAAGGTTACGCAACCTTATCTTCAAATCATAAAAACTTCTTTATGAGTACCTGTCATTGCGCTGTACTGTTTTTCTTTATCAAACGTCCCAATAACTGTTAAGGCAGCGTTCATTCATTTTTCAAGCCGACATATTCTATGATAACATCAGAATTCATTTCAAAGCGGGTGTTCTTTGCATTTAAGTGGGGTAAAGATGCGAATACATTAAACTTAAAATTCTATCTTCCTCACCACTTCAATCCCCTTAGATACTGCGCTTTCAAATACATCGGCGTCGGCGGGGGAGCCGACATATTTGCCATAGTGGGTGGGTATGGCGGCCTTGGGCGAAATGGCGTTTACCAGGTCGGCGGCGCTTTTGGCGTCGCAGGTGAATGTTCCGCCGATGGGCACGCAGATTATGTCGCAGCTGACAGATCTTGCTTCGGGAGTGTCGTCGGTGTCGCCGCAGACATAGACCCTGCTGCCGCCGATCTCGACAACATACCCGAGCCAGCCCTTGGCTTTGGGGTGGAATGACTTGGTAAGATTATATGCGGGCACGGCCTCGATTTTTATGCCGCAAAGTTCGCAGCTCTCGTTAGGGGTAAGGTATGTTACCCTTTCTTGCGGAATGCCTGCATTTTTCATAGCAACAGCCATACTTGCAGGAGCAACAAACAGCGTGCTGTCATTTGCTGCTTTAGCGATATCCTCGGGGGAGAAGTGGTCGTAGTGGTCGTGGGTCAGGAAAATAATATCGGCGTCATGTACTGCCGAGGGCAGGGCGAGGGGGTCAAAGCGCAGTATTTTCTCTGCGGCTATGCGTATACTGTTTTGGGTGTTGACTGTGATGTTTGAAGTCATAAGTTTTCCCTCCGATATATGATATTTCTTTTTTTTATCATACCACACCGCCGCAAAAATATCAACCCCTAATATAGATAAAGTTTACAAAACTGAAATACCGAATACACCTATGGGTGATATAATGTAGCGAAGAGATATCCGCCTTGGCGGTGAGTGATAAATGATAAGAAGATGATGCTTTGGAAATAGTTGTTGTAATTATAGCGGCTTTGGTGTTTGTGGGGCTGGGGGCGCTTATTCTGCGGCTTTGCGCCCGAAAAAGAAAAATACCCCGCACCTTTACTGTGGTAGTTCTGATTCTGGCGGGTGCGCTGCCTGTGGGGCTGTATGCGTTATTTGAGACGAAAGTCGTCTACCACGCCGACAGCACCGCCCTTGATGCTATGCAGGGGACGGCTGATGTTGAGGTTAAAAAGACCGACAACGGCTGGCTTTTTGACGGCAAGGGGACAGACACAGCGCTGGTTTTCTACCCCGGCGCTATGGTTGATGCAAGAGCCTATTCGCCGCTATTGAGCGAGCTTGCGGCAGGCGGCGTTGACTGCTTTTTGGTGGAGATGCCATTTGATGTTGCGCTGCTTGGAATCGACAGGGCTGATGCGCTGATTGGCGAATACAGCTACAAGTATTGGTACATTGCGGGGCACTCGCTGGGTGGCATAGCGGCGGCGAATTACTGCTCGGCACACTCTGACAAAATCGACGGGCTGATTCTGCTTGCGTCATACTCGGTCAAGGAGATAAGCGGGGCAGATGTGCTGCTTATATGTGGCTCGGAGGACAAGGTGCTTGACATTGATGATTACACAAATGATAAGAAAAACCTACCCGACAGCGCTGAGGAGCTTATCATAAGCGGCGGCAACCACTCACAGTTCGGCAGCTACGGCGAGCAGAAAGGCGACGGGCAGGCGCAGATAACCCCACAGCAGCAGCGCTCGCAGACGGTTGATGCAATAGTGCAGTTTGTGGGTAAGAGGGCGCAAACGGCAGCGTGAAATATGTGAATTAACGGCATTCTGTTATTTAACAGGGTGTCGTTTTTGTTTATTGTCGGGCGAAAATCACAAACTTTATCGCTGCATCTCTATCGTTAAAAATACTAAAAATATTGTCACATCTTTAGAAAATACTTGACAACATATATAAAAAATGGTAAAATAATTGTGTAATACTATTTAAATTGTTAAGGGAACGAGGTGCTGCGGATGTTACATTTGATAGGGTTAGTGCTTGGGATAGTTTTAAAGCCTGCCGCAGCGCTGATACTTATCCCTGCATCTATTGCTGCTGGTATAGTCTGGGGCGTTTACAGAGGGCTTTATTCCTATCTGCGTGCTGTGCGCTACAACACCGATCTCAAGCCCGTATCTTTCGTGGGCGACCACGAGCCTGCTAAGAGGAGCTATTTCTACGGCAACGCCTGCAAGCAGTTTCTGAGCACCATAAAAGAAGCCTTTGCGAGCAATTATTCGGCGCTTCACGAGGCTGATGAAATGCGTGATGACATAACTTTCACAAGAAGCGAGCTGCACGAGTATTTTCTCTGGCCGCTGAAGCTGGGCGGGCTTTTCTTTGTGGTAAGTGCCGCACCTGTTGTGCTGATAGCAGGCACGGCTCTGTGTGCGGCCTGCACGGTTTTACACGCTGTGATACTGTCTTTGTTATGGGGGCTGTATTCGCTGGTGCTTTGCATAACATCTGCTTCCGACAGGCTGTTTTTACACAAGAACAAGGTCTGGGCACAATGCCCTTCCTGCTTTAAGCGCATAAGGCTGCCAGCATTTGTTTGCCGTGGGTGCAGCACACGCTTTCACAGGGAGCTGCGGCCTAACAAATACGGCATATTCCGCCACACCTGCGAGTGCGGCGCCAAGCTCGGCTCGACCTACGGCACGGGGCGCTACCGTGAATCGGCCTACTGCCCCTACTGCATGACGCCGCTGACCTCGGCTTTGTCAAAGCCATTTACCGTTCACATGATAGGCGGAACAGAGTCGGGCAAGACGGTGTATCTTGTAGCACTTTATCATATGCTCAAAGAGCGTGTCAAGGGGCTTAGCGGCGATACTACTCTTTCAATTCCGCAGGGGTATGAGCAGAGATTCAGTGACCTTGACAGGTGGTTCAAGGGCAGGGTGAGAGTGCCGAACACGGTGGAATTCACCGCACAGACCTACACCCTTATGGCAGACCACCCGAGCCTTGACGTCAAGCGTCAGCTGATAGTCTACGACATAGCGGGCGAGGCTATCTCGGGCAGTAATGCGGCGGTCAACATGGTATCGCTTACCACCTGCGACGGGCTGTTCGTGATGTGCGACCCGTTTTGCAGCAGCATACTCTGCGACAGAGTGCTTGAAAACAGCGGACAGCTGCCCGACCATTGCAGCGATGACATCTCGGTGCTGATAGACGATTTAGTGCATTTTCTCGTTGACCTGCGGCTTATAAAGACGGGCGAGCGCTGCACCGTGCCGATTGCGATGATAGTTACAAAGACGGATGTTCCCGAGGTAGCAGAGGTGCTTGGCGAGGGGACTGTCGCTAAAGCTTATCAGAGCAGCGGCGGGCAGGGCGACCTTTCGCAGTTTACCGACCAAAAATGCAGGGAGTTTTTAGCTGACATTGGCCTTGAAAGTGCTTTAAGAAAGCTTGATATGCAGTTTACGAATGTAAGGCTTTTCCCCGTAAGCTCAATGGGGCACGGGTATGACGACACGGCCTTTACCCCTCAGGGCGTATGCGAGCCGTTTTACTGGCTGTTAAAGGAAAAGGACAAGCAGTTCTTTGATATAATGTGATAAACGAATAGAGCACGAGGTGATAAAATGTACGAGGACGACTTTGAAGAGATAGCGGAGCTTACGCCAGAGCCTTTGGAGGAGGAGATAGCTGTAGAGCTTACGGCTGAAATTACCGAAGACGAGCAAGCGGACGAAATGACGCTTGATGAGCAGGAGCAGGAAGAAGCTGCCGACTACGAGCCGAGTGAGCCTGACAGACTTGAAGAGCTGGGCGGCGAGATAAAGCAGGAGATTGCGGCTTCAAGAGAAGACACCGCAGCACTTGGGCGGCTTTTGCGGCAATACATAAAGGAAAATGTTGAATACCGTGAGCAGGTGCGTGGGCGAATGGAAAAGCGCTTGGAGGAATACCAAAAACGAGAGAGCGGCGACATTTTCAACCCGCTGCTAAAGGAGATAGCGCAGATATATTCCGACTACCTGCCGCTGTTTGAGGACGAGGAGTTATCACCCAAGGCGAGGGGAAACCTCGACAGCCTGTTTGAGCAGCTTGAAGACATTCTGCTCGACTATGATGCGAGGGTATTCCGCACACCTGTAGGCGAAAAGCGTGAGCTGCCGAGAATGTCAAAGATAGCAAGGCAGATACCCACCGACGATGAAGCCCTTGCAGGAACGGTGGCTGTGAGCAGGAAACCCGGAATAGTCAAAAACGAGCGCATGGTGCTTGCACATGAGCTTGTGGATATATATGTATATGAACAGTCCAAAAAAGTGGACGAAAATGTAAATATCGAGGAGGAAAACTAAGATGTCAGACAAGATTTTCGGCATAGACTTAGGCACGACCTACAGCTGCATAGCCAAGCTCAACGAGGACGGCACACCCGTCGTGATAGAGAACTTTGAAGACCAGACGGACACTCTCGCATCGGCGGTGTTCTTTGAGTCGGAGGACAACATAATCGTCGGCGACAACGCCAAGGCGAGCGTTGAGGAAGCAGGCGACAGAGTCGTTGAATACATCAAGCGCCACATTGGCAAGAATGACGGCTGGAGCAGGGAGTTCTTCGGGGTGGAATACACACCTATCGACATAAGTGCGATGATACTCAAAAGGCTTCGTCAGATGGTGCAGTCGCAGGGCGACGAGGTTGACAGGGCTGTTATAACCTGCCCTGCATACTTCGGAATAGCCGAGCAGGAGGCCACAAGGCGTGCAGGCGAGCTGGCAGGGCTTGAAGTGGTTGACATTATACAAGAGCCGACAGCGGCGGCGCTTTGCTACTGCGCAAGGAAATTCAAGGAAGAAAAGATAATAATGGTCTACGACTTAGGCGGCGGAACGTTTGATGTTACGGTGCTGAAAATGTGGCTTGACACGAATGCTGACAGCGAGGAGGTACAGCACGCAGTAGTGCTCTGCTCTGACGGCTCGGATATGCTGGGCGGCAAGGACTGGGACGATGTGCTTTATCAGAAGCTTGAATCGGTGCTTTGCGAGGAAAACGGCATTGAGCCTGCTGACCTTGAGCCTGAGGACAGGCAGGCGATAAGAAGCCAGATAGAAAAGACCAAGCGCAAGCTGAGCCGTGCGGATTCCTGCGATGTGAGAATACCCTACAGCGGCTCGATAACAAGGATAACCGTCACCCGTGAGGAGTTTGAGAGCCTGACAAGTGCGCTCGTTGACAAGACGATGAGCTTTGTTGAGAACGTTATGGGCAGACTTAATGGTCAGGAAGTAGATACTGTACTTCTCGTAGGCGGCTCGACGATGATGCCGATGATACAGCGTGCAGTTGAAGCGAGATTCCCCGGCAAGGTGCAGCAGGAAGACCCCCACAGGGCTGTTGCAAAGGGTGCGGCTATCTATGCGTCATTACTTATGGCAAAGGACGATGCGCCCGCAGAAGCAGAGGGCGAAGCGGCAGCCGATGGAGAAACCTCAGACAAGCCCGAAGGCCGTGGAAGCGTGCCCAGCAAGGACGTTATAAGGCCGCAGCTGCCCAGCTCATTCGGTGTGGGAGTACTTAACGGCAAGGGCGATTACATTGTTGACAACCTTATAAAAATGGGCACATACTACGATGAAGCAGACGCCACCGAGACATACCGTGTGCCCGAGGACGGGCTTTCGCACATCGTTTTGCGTGTGTTTGAAGACAGGCTGACAGATGACGAGGTGCGCCCCTGCGTTGATGCATACGGCGACGAGCAGGAGTTTGACCCCTCGACGGGTGTACGGCTGCTTGGTGACATGAGAGTTGACCTGCCGAGCGGCATGCCCAAGGGCACCAAGATAGAAGTTAACATCAAGGTGACGACAAACGGCGTTAAGCTGATAGCCAGAAACCTCACAACAGGCGAGGAAGTGCCCGCAGAGATAGACTTCAAGATAGGCGAGGGCGGTGCTGCGGCCAACGTACTCGGAAAGATATCGGGTGAATAAACTAAAGGAGCAACCCCTATGGGAATTAAGGTAGGCATTGACCTTGGAACGACATTCTGCGCCGTTGCAATGATAGGTGATGACGGCAAGGCGGCCGTGATACCCAACGAAATGGGCGAGCGGCTGACGCCCTCTGTCATACAGTTTTTTGATGACGGGTCATACATAGTGGGGGCAGACGCCAAGGAAGCCCTTGACTACGGCGAGGAGGGCTGTGCGGCAGTCTTCAAGCGAAGCATGGGCGAAAGCGGCGTTTATTGCAGCTTTTACGGGCGTGACTACACAGCGCAAAGCCTTTCGGAAATAATGCTGCGAGAACTCAAAAAGCAGGCCGAAAAGGTCACGGGGCAGAGGATAGACGAAGCCGTTGTTACCGTGCCAGCATACTTTGGCGAGCTGCAAAGAGAGCCGACCCTGCGTGCTGCAAAGGACGCAGGGCTGAATGTCAGACAGCTTGTGAGCGAGCCTACCGCAGCGGCTATGAACTATGCGGCAGACCATTTTCGTGAGAACGCAAAGGTGCTTATCTACGACTTGGGCGGCGGAACTTTTGACCTGACGCTTGTGCAGATGAAAAAGAACGACCGTGTTGACGTTATAAGAACGACCGGCAACAGTATGCTCGGCGGCAAGAACTGGGACGAGGAGCTTGCAAAGCTGCTGGTACAGAAGATAGAGGAGGACGTTGAGTACACCGAATGCGACATACACACCCATGCTTTACGTGAGGCGGAAAAGGTCAAGATAGCCCTTTCATCGGCGATGAAAGCAAGAGCGCACTTTACGCTTGATGACTACGGCAGCTGTACGGTAGAGGTCACGAGGGAGGAGTTTGATGATGCGACTGCTCACCTGCGTGAAAAGACAAGGGGGCTTTGCATAAATCTTCTTGACTCGATGAAGCTGAGCTGGCGTGACATAAACGCAGTTGTGCTTGTGGGCGGCTCGACAAGAATGCCACAGATAAAGAAATTCATTAAGCAGATGAGCGGGCGTGAGCCATTAAGCCGAGTCAACCCCGACGAGGCGGTAGCGATAGGTGCGGCCATTATGGCAAACCTCAAAGCCCAGCCATATGCTGTTCAGAAGATAACCAATGACGAGAGCGTTATAAGAACTCTCAGAAAAGGCAGCGTGCCTGCAAAGGAAACGGCGGTCGAGAGCTTACAGAAGCTCTCGGTTTCGGACGTTGTAGCGCACACCTTGGGCAAGGTGACTGTAAACCGTGACGGCACGGGCTACAAAAACCAGATAATAATACGAGAAAATTCGGTGATACCCGTAAAGGTAGCGGTGGCGGAGCAGTTTTACACAAAGGACGAGGGCGGCAACGAGAGCGAGATAATAATGCTGCAAGGCAGCAGCGAGAATGTAAGGGAATGCACCGCCGTATGCCGATACATAGTCAGCGGAATTGAGCACGACCCCACCCACAACCCGACGATACTCAAAGTTCAGTACAGCTATGACGCAAACGGAATAGTTCACGTTCAGGCAAGGCAGGGCGACTCGGACAAAGACCTGCCTGCAAAGAAGCTGCCTGCACCCGATGATATGAGCAGATATTACGAGGGCATAAGCGCACCGCCTGCCAAGGCAAAGGCAGAGCCTTTGAGGATAATGATGGCGGTGGACGTTTCGGGCAGCATGACGGGCAGGCCGATGGAGGAAGCGAAAAAGGCCATGTGCCGTTTTATCGACGAATTCTCCTGCTACCCGGGCGATGTGAAGATAGGCGCTATGGCGGTATCTGACAGAACACAGGTAGTATGCGAGCTGACTAATGATCTTACAGCGTGCCGTGAAAAGGTAGGCGAGATAGAGGTCTGCATGACGGGGCTTTGCAACGAGGCTGACCCCTTTGACGAGATACTCAACCGCCTTGCGGTGGCAAGGGGCAAGAAGGTAGGCGTGGTGCTTGCCGACGGCGTATGGTCTTACCGTGACAAGGCGATAACAAGGGCAAAGCGCTGTGCCGCCATGGGCATAAACATCATAGGCATGGGCTTTGGCGAAGCTGATGAGGAGTTTTTAAAGGCCATAAGTTCTGGCGAGATAGGCGCAATAAAGGTAGAGCTTGACGAGCTGACGCCGACATTCGGCAAGATAGCGCAGGAGCTTGGCGGCGGCAGGGGCGGCAAGAGCAGGCGGCTCTTCGGCGGTTCGAAAACGCCACCCACAGAGTGCGAAACTTGGCCTGCACCGGGAGAGCAGACTTGATACAAGAGGGATAAACTTTGGACAGAAAGAATTATTACGAGTTGCTCGGCCTGCCTTTTGACGGTTCGCTTGAGGGCAGAGCAAAGGTGGGCAGGACGGATACGCTCGATAAGATGATAGACAGCGCCCTTACGGTATGGCGTGACAAGCTGATATCCGACAAGGCGAGGGCGACCGACAAGGCGAAAATATCGCAGATAGAGGAGCAGCTTGCAAAGGAAGCTGAGCTTCGCCGTGCCATGCTCGGGCGAGAGGGAACAAGCCCCGAGGGAATGGTTGAAGCCGCAATAAGAAAATGGAAAAGCAGGCTCGAATCGCAAAAGGCAGGCGGCGCTGCGGCAGGCGACCCTGCAAAGCGGGCGCAGATAGACGCAGAGCTTGCACTTGAAGCAGACATAAGGGCTGTAATGCTCGACAAAAAGAGCAGGAGAAGCGAAGCTGCCGACATGATAGAAAAATGCTGCGGCAAGCTGTCTCAGCTGCTTGATATTCAGACATACGGCCAAAGCGAGCTGCCCGACGTGACGGAAGTTCAGGTGAAAAACGTAGCACAGCGGCTGGGGCTGCCATATGACAAGGCGGCAGAGGTCTATGAAAGCAAGGGGATAAAGGTTATAAAGCCACGCAAGGCGGCTGACCTTAAGAAATATTTTCTTGATGATGCGACCTTTGAAAACCTGCAAAAGCTCTTTGACAAGCTGCATAATGATAAGTGGATAAAGGGCACGCCTTATGAGAGTGCCGCAAAGGCTGATGATCTATACAGCCTTGCCTGCTTACTTGACGGCGGCAGGGAAAAGGAAGTGAGCGTCTACCGCAAAAAGCCCACAAAGACCCTAAAGGACATAATGGACAAATTCTCGGTCAGACTTGCATCGGATTCGGGCAGCAGAAGCTATGCGGCGATACTGCGTGACCTTGTATCTATCGGCGCTTCAAGAGTTTTTGACTCGGAAGAGGACAGGGAGAGGTATGCTCACAGCGTAAAAAAGGAAGAGCTTAGCGAGTTCTTTTCGCTGTTGCGGCAGGCGCCTCTTGATTTTAAAAAGGACAGAGACTTTGCTGAGAACTGCATAAAGCGCATACAGTCACATTTCCCCGACTACAGCATAGCACTTGCCCTATACAACGAAAAAGCAGGCCTTGGGCGTGACCCGTATGTAAGGCAGGAAGCGGCGGTGGGCGTTGTGTGCGAATGCTGCGGCAGCTACAGCGAATACCCCACGGTGGCGCAGGCTTCAAAGGCTATATGCCCTGCCTGCGGTGCGGCGCTTTACATAAGCTGCCCCTCGTGTGCCAAGAAAGTTCCTGCATCGGCGGAGAGGTGCGGCTGCGGCTTTGAGATAGGCAAGCTTAAGCACATAGGCTCGTTTATCACGGGGGCGCAGAGTGCGATAGACAGGCTCGATTTCAAGGAAGCGGAGTATTTCATCTCGAACATCGAGAGTGCCGACCCCAAGAACAAAGAACTTGCAAACTTACGAAAGCTTTACACCGACAAGACGGCTGTCTACAAAAAGCCGCTTGCAGAGCTTGATGCGCTGATAAGCAGCAGGAAGTTTATGGCGGCGCAGCGCAAGACGGAAGAGCTTGCTGCAAAGATGAAGGAGCTTGACCTTGAAAGCAGGCGTGATAGTATAAGAGGGCAGATAGACAAAGCAGCAGCTTTGATGCCCAAAGCGGGAGTGAGCGAGACGCAGAGGGGCAACAGCTGCTATGAAGCTTTGAGCATATGCGCCGACTACCGCCCCGCTTTGGATATGATAGCAACTGTTAAACTTAATGCGCCCACGGGGCTTAAGGTGAGCGTGACAGACCACGGCTGCGAGCTTATATGGCAGCGTGGCCAAGACCTCGGCGTGGGCTACAGGATAGTCAGAAAGCAGGGGGCGCTTCCTGCTGCGATATCTGACGGCGAGACGGTCGCCAAGGAGGTAAGCGGAGTAAGCTTCACAGACGAGAGCCTGCGATTCGGCATAAAATACGGTTATGCGGTATTTGCCGAGCGAATGGGAGTATTCTCCGAGCCTGCAACAGTTTGGGCAGAGGTGCTGGGTGAGCTTGACAAGGGCTTAAGCTACGGCTGCGTCAGCGGCAGATGCTCATTCAGCTGGGTGCTGCCCGAAAACGCCTTAGGCATAAGAGTTATAAAGAAGCAGGGCACGTTGCCGCCCGAAACGCCCGACAAGGGCTGCGAAGTTTTCGAGCAGCGGGGCAGCGGCTTTACCGACACGCAGGTGCAGGACGGTATCAGCTACGGATACAGGCTTCAATGCATATACCAGGGCGAAAAGGGCGAGAGATACAGCAGAGGTTTAACACTCACGCTGCGCCCAGAGCCTATGCCGCAGGAGCCTGAGGGGCTCAGCATAAAGCAAAAGGGCACAGCCCTTGAAGCAAAGTGGAAAGCAGACGATAGCTCTGTTAAGATAAGCATACTGCGGCTTGAAAACAAGCAGGTGTTTATGGAAGCAGGCGAAGTGTGCGCTGTGTCAGAGCTTGATGCAAAGCTTGGCAGGTTTGAAACGCTCGTTACGGCAGACATGGCTGCGGGCAGGTGTGGTGTTACTCTGCCGAAAAACAGAATGCTCAACACAGCACTTATCACACGCTCAGGCTCGTCGGCAAGGCTTTGCAGGGTGATGAGCGTATCCACCGCCGCACCCTTACAGATAGACCCTGTGAACACGGTGATAAAAAACAACATACTCACAATAAAGCTGAAAGAGCTGCCCGAGGGGCTTGAAAGGGTACACTACTGCGCACTCACCAAGACGAGCAGCGCTGTGCCATGGGCTGATACTGCTGACATAGGCACATCAAAGCTTACCGCAATAGCGGCAGCAGAGCTTGCGGCGGGCGGGGCTATAACGGCAGATGCTCCGCAGGAGGACATATACATTACCGTAATAGGCGAATACGGCACGGGCGGGAATGTGATATACTCACAGCCCGCAAAGCTTAAGCGCAACAACAGCCCGAG
>CADAGC010000080.1 GCA_902787365.1 uncultured Ruminococcus sp.
AAACAACGGCTATCGCTGCTATCATCAGCACCAATAAAGAAACCTTTCTAAAAGCAGCTTTCATCCAAAACATCTCCTTTTACTTGTTCTGTGACTTGAAGATAACGCCCACTACCTTGGGGCCTGCGTTTACAGCTATCTCAGCGCCTATGCGGAACACCTCTGCGGGCGGGTAGCCGACCTTTTTGGTAATGACCGCCACCATCTCATCGCAGACATCCTTGTCGCTGCCGTAAACTATGCTGTAGGGTGTCTTGGGTATCATCTCGTTTACTGTAAGGTCAAGTATCTTGGGTATGAGCGTCTTATCGCCCCTGACCTTTGCCTCAGTTGTTATCTGGTTGTGCTGTATGCGTGATACGGGGCGCAGACCCATTACCTCGCCCACGAACGCCGCCGCTGCGGGTATCCTGCCCGACTTCTTGGCATATTTTAAGCTATACATACCAAAGAATATAACGCAGTTATCCACCCAGTCATTGATGAAATCAACTATCTCCTGAGCAGAAGCGCCCTTCTGCGCCTTGGCTGCTGCCTGCATAACAGCGTAGCCATAGCCGCCTGTGTAGCTCTTGCCGTCAATGTTGTAGATGTTCATCTTCTCCTTTATCTCGGGGTGCTTTTCATAAAGCTCCTCCTTAGCAAGCACGGAGTTAGAGTAGGTAGCCGAGCCCTTTGAGTTGATAGATACATAGATAACGTCGCTGTAGCCCTGCTCGTATATCTCTTTGTAAGCGTCATAGAAATCAAACTTTGTTATCTGCGAGGTCGAGGGTATGCCGTCATACTCATCAAGTATCTTGTAAAGGCCGTCGCAGTCAAAGTCAACTCTTGCGGTGTAGCTTGTCTCACCTACAGCAAGCTTGAAATTGAGCACCTTTATGCCGAGCCTTTCCTCGTCCTCTCTTGTTATATCACTTGCCGAATCGGTCATTATAAGTATCTTTGCCATATCCGTTACATCTCCTTTGTTTGGTTTACCAAGTGTATTGTGTCAGCTTTCCCTCACGCCCGAGGTCGGGGTAATCCCATTGTCTTAGCACCTCGTAGGTCGCTATCGCCACCGAGTTTGAGAGGTTAAGGCTGCGAAGTGTCGGGCGCATAGGTATGCGTGAGCAGTAGTCTCTGTTGTTATATAAAAGCTCCTCTGGCAGCCCCTTGTCTTCCCTGCCGAAAACAAGAAAGACGTTTTTATCCTCGGGGTAGCTTATCTGCGAATGAACATTTCTGCCCTTGGTGGTGAAATAGTAGTACACGCCCTCGGTCTTTTCAAAAAACTCGTCCAAGTTTTCGTACTCATGTATTTCAAGCTTATCCCAGTAGTCAAGCCCTGCACGCTTTAGCTGCTTGTCACTTATCACAAAGCCGTCGGGCTTGATAAGGTGCAGCACAGCGCCCGTAACAGCACAGGTACGGGAGATGTTCCCCGTGTTCTGCGGTATCTGCGGCTCAACAAGAACAATATTCAGCATTTTTATAAAACTCCTTTATAATACTGCGCCGCAGGCGCACACCTCAATTGTGCATTATCAAAACCCTACAAAATCATCAAGCACCTGGTAGCTCATAAGCCACGGCAGCTGGCGCTCGAACATTATGCCCTCTTCCCAGGGGGTGCCGTAACTGTAGGTGGTCTTGATAGACAGCTCGGTGAATGACGCCGCCCTGTTCATCGCTATGGGCAGGCTGTCGCCGTTAAGTATGCCGCCAGCAAGCACGCTTGCGAACATATCCCCCGAGCCTGAATAGCTCTTGGGCACGTAGTCGTTCTGTACTTTCCAGAAGCTGCTCGTTGACCTGTCGTAGCCGACAGTCGCAATCTCGCCGCCGCCAAGGGGCACGCTGGTTATCACGACTATCTTAGCACCCTTTTCGGAAAGGCGCACAAGCCACGATTTTATGTCGCTGTGGCGCATAGGTGCCGTGGGGTAATCCTCCCCTAACAGAATAGCCGCCTCGGTGAGGTTGGGGGTTATAATGTCAGCCACCGCCACAAGCTCGCCCATACGCTCGCATAGGGTCTTGGTGTAGGTCTTGTAGGCACGGCCGTCATCACCCATTACGGGGTCAACTATCTTAAGTGCGTTCTCATACGTCTTAAAATATTCAAGACAATGGTCTATCTGCTCTATCGAGCCTAAAAAGCCGCTGTATATGCAGTCAAACTTAACGCCCAGCTTCTTGTAATGCTCAAGTGCCGGCATCATATAGTCGGTAAGGTCACGCTTGACGAACTCACCATATCCCGTGTGCGCCGAAAGCACAGAAGTCGTCACAGGGCAGACCTGTATGCCCATGGCAGACAGTATGGGTATTATAACTGTCAGCGAGCAGCGCCCCACGCCCGAAATATCCTGTATCGCAGCGACTTTCTTTATATCGTTCATATATACATATCCCTTTATCACATAATATCACATTATAATATTATAACACAGTATCAGGCTTTTTTCAATAGCTATTTTAACAGATTAACAGGTCATATGCACATATAAAGCGATAAAATCATACAAAATATCAAAAAGATGTTGCATTTGTGAATGAATTGTAGTATAATAAATATGTATTATGAAATAGTATGCAAATTTTTAAGCAAAAAAAGGGGGCGGCAGGTATCAAGGAAAAACTCTTAAAAAGAATAAAGTCGATAGAGCTATACTTCCAGAGCAAAGAAGTTCAGGCAGACCTGATGCTTGCCCTCAGCGGCAGGCTGTGCCAGCAGCTTATCTATTTTGCGTGCATACTCATACACGCAGTAATGTCTGTGCTGTTCTACGGCTACGGCGTTGATGCGCTGATGTATTACAACATCGGTTCGGTGGTGTTCTACATCTGTATGCTCATAGCTGTCAGCGCTGTCAAGAGCCACACCCTCTCACTCATAGACATCGTCATAGGTGAGGTAATGGTCTTTTCTATCACGGCCACCGTTGCTGTGGGGTGGGAATGCGGGTTTTCGCTGTATCTTATGACGATACTCCCCGCCCCGTTCTTCATGCCGAATGAAAAGCTATCCTCCTCTATCTTCACATCGCTGACCATTGCGGTGGCGTTCATAATAGTAAGGATATATGCATCAGACCCCGAGGTCATAACCCACAGGATAGAGAATGAAGACCAGATAACAAAGGTGTGCATACTAAACGTTGTGGTAACTTCGATGATACTGCTCTATCTTGCTATGATGTATGTTGTATCCCACAAGCTGACAAGAAAGCTTATGAACGAAAAGGCTGAGGAGCTAAGAATGCTCGCCTCTATCGACCCGCTGACGCAGCTTTTCAACAGACGTGCCATGACCGAGTATATCAGACAGGTACACGAAGACGCCGAGGAAACAGGCAGAGCCTACGCCATAGTAATAGCCGATATCGACAACTTCAAGAAGATAAACGACAACTACGGCCACAGCTTAGGCGACGAGGTGCTCAAAAAAGTCAGCGCCACAATGACCGCCGACATACCCAGCGAGGGCTATATATGCCGCTGGGGCGGTGAGGAGATACTGTTTATCCTGCCTGAATGCAGGGAGGAGCGAGCCGCAATAATCAGCGAGCAGATAAGAAGCGACATAAGCCACCTGCGCTTCACATCAAAGGGCGTAGAATTCGGCGTTTCGATGACGTTCGGCCTTGTGTCGGCAGACTTGCAGAAAGACTACGAAGTGAGCCTCAACCTTGCTGATGACTACCTCTACTGCGGCAAGGAAAACGGCAAGAACATAGTGGTCACAAGAAAAATATACGAACAGCTGAACAAAGCTGCAAACTAAAATTCCCCCGGAAGCCCGAGGGAATTTTTTTATTATTCAGTTAAGGCATCTCATCGACATTTTCGTATACGGGATAATAGAAGCCCCATATCTTCCAGAGCATCTGATACATCTCGCTGTCGGTCGAGAAGTAATGTACCTTGCCTGTGCCGCAGGTGTCTTTCTCGTCAAGGTCGGTCAGGCGGATATATGCCTTCTGCCCGTCCATATCAACACCCATGAATTCTACCATGCCGCCGTCGTCTCTTGTCCAGTAAACGGTCATAGCCGTGCCACCCGTTATCTGCTCGGGCTCGTCGTCCATTGTAAGAGTTTCGGCAGGCTTAAGCTCGCCCGACTTGTAAGCGGCATACATACCCTTTAGCAGGTCATCATATTCGTCGATAAGCCTGAAGCTCATATCAGCCTGCGGCAGAGACGAATCAACGCTGCGTGTAAAATGCACGATAGTTGGGTTATCGGCAAAGTCTATCTCACCTCTCGGCAGGGGCTGTATCTCGTCGGGGGTGTAGCTGTCCTTGGGGTCATAGGTAACGGTGGTTGTAGCAGGCTCATCAGACTCGTTATCGGGCTTTTTGGCCTCAACCTCTGTGGATTTTGCGTCGGGAGTTTTTTCGGTAACGGTTGTCGTGGGCTTTTCATCTGCCGTCTTATCGTTATTGACCTTGCCCCACATATCATGCAGATACACATATATCTCGGAAGCATCAGAGATCTCATATCCGCAGGAGCTCTTGAATTCAAGACCGTCATAAATGATCTCTTCAAAATACAGAGCCGAGCTGTCCTCACCGCTCATATCAAAAGCAAGCCTTGCATTACCAATGCTCATTTCAACAGTATGGTCATATTCGATCTCGTCCCAGTCATCAGCTTCCTTAACAGTCACACCGTCAGGCAGAGTGTCGGCTTTGAATGCTTTATAGAAAGCGTCTGTCTTCCCTGCAAGCTCGGAATAATCAATGCCGTGCTTTTTAAGGTCTATATTGGTAACGTTATTATCCTCGTCTTTGATATAAACGCTCATATCATACGGGTTAGTTGTGTTTTGCTCATCAAGCTGCTTTTTACCTGCTTCTTTGCATTTTACGAGAACATCATACAGTTCTTTGTTCCTGCTGCCGTCAATGTAATAATATGCACTACGATCGTCCCCCTGTGCGTAACAAAGCTCTATATTACCGCTGCTGTTCATTCTTGCAAACAATGCTCTGCCGTTTTTACTGTCATCAAATTCTATTTCACAGTCATCAAACGAGTCCTTATCAACATCAGATGCATCAAGATCAGAATGCGGCGAGCTTATAAAGCTGTCTGCAAAGCTAAAAAAGTAATTCAAAGTATCGGTGTCGGTTATATCATATCTGCAAGCAGCACCCGAATCATTTAAAAGCGTAATGATCAACCTGTCTCTGTACGTTTCGATGACAGGCGGTTTTGTTTTATAGTCTGTACCCGATGCATCGGCACCCGTATCATCGGTAACTTTTGATGCTGCTGATGTATTTGTTGCCGTAAACTGCGGGTCAGCCGTTTCCATACCTGAGTTGAGCGCAAACGCACCCACTCCTACTGCAAGCACGGCAGCTGCGGCAATGGCGGCGCCTGCAAATCCACGGCTGCGCACTCTTGCGCCGTGGCCGAGGTTAGCTGTCAAAATCTCATCAGCGCTCATATCGAGAGCCTTGGAACTGTGCTCCTGCTCGAACATATTTTTAAGCATATCCTTTTCTTTCATAGCTATCATTCCTTTCCGTAAAGCCGCCTTATCTGCGACAGCGCCCCGTACAGCCTGCGCTTGACGCTGCTCTCGCTGATCTCTAACGACCCTGCTATCTCGCTAAGCGTGCAGCCCTTGTAGTAATGCAGAAAAAATATCTTCTGCGTGGTGAGATCTTTCTTTTGAAGCAGGGCGTTTACCTCTTCGAGCAAAGCCTTGCTCACCACCGTATCTTCAAGGTCGAATGTGTCAGCGTCCTCCTTAAAGTCATCTTCCGCCTGCGGCGGGCTCACAAATCGGGAGGAAAGCCTTTTGATAAGCCCATAATACTTAAACAGCTCACGCTTTGCTATGAGTATCACGAAAGCTTCTGCATTTTCGGGCGGGTCATCACGCTTTTCAAGGGCGTTATAGACGTTTATATATGTATTCTGATACAGGTCGTCTATATCGTCGATATTATAGCACTTAGCGGCTATGTATCTATAAGTGTTTTCCTTTGTCTGATTATATATCTCTTCAAACAAGCGCTTGTTTTCTTTCACATTCTCTCCTCCTTTCACTCAGGAATTGCTTATATCATACCAAAAAGTTATGAACAAAATATAAACTCGAAAAATTTCAATTTTTCTATTGACAAGCCGTGCAAAATAGTGTATAATATATTAGTCGAATAAATGCTACTATAGCTCAGTAGGTAGAGCACGTCATTGGTAATGACGAGGTCACCGGTTCAAATCCGGTTAGTAGCTCCACAAAACGCCCGATTTTACGCTGTTTGCGTGAGGTCGGGTGTTTTTGTTGCATAAATCTATGCAACAAATGTTCCACGTGGAACATTTTCAGATCAGTGCGCAGATGCTTGTGTTTTGAGCGATAAAAAAGGGCGGAGGTAATCTCCGCCCTTTAGCTATATCTTCTCATAGAACTCAAAATCGCCCTCGTAGTAGAAGTCGTCCTCCTCCTGTAAGGTGCGCTCTTTGAGCTTGACGAACAGCTCTTTGGTGTAATCGGCTGATTCTTTCCATTCGTCATCAACCTTTTCATCGTGGTCTGTCTTGATGTCATAATGCTCGGTGATGTAACCGCCGAGATAATCGGTGAACTTCTCACAGCCGAACACGTTAAGATGCTCTCTGTTGTAATAGTCGGTCTCGGGGTCAATACCTATCTCCGTCTCCGAAATATCTGAGCAGTCAAGGAACTCATAACCCGCCGCACTTACCTTGTCACTAATCTCCTGTGCCGTCTCTTCAGAGAGGGGGTTTTTGTGCGGTGCCCGCAGGAAAATAACATTCTTGATGCCCTTTTCCTTAAGCAGATCAAGCGTATCTTCAAGCGCCTCTTTGCCCACGCCGCTCATCTTTGCGGGCTTGCGCTTTTTGATCTTTGCTTCCTTTGAGTTTGTGGTAGTTCTTGTACCGAATGCCTTAAGCTTCGATGTCCCATAAAGGTCAGAAGCTACGAGCCTTGCCGCACGGTAGATCTGATAATGTGCGCTCTTCCAGTTCTCGTGATGCTTTATAAGCGGCATATAGAAGCTGAGCTTGTCTTCATCATCGACATACTTTTCTATAAGCTCTACCTTTAGCGGCGACATAGGTATATTATCTATGAGCCTGCGGTAGTTGGCATCGCTCCGGCAGTCCTTATCGCTGTAAAGATAGCCGTTTATCTCAATGACGAAAAGCTGCGGGTCCTGCCTGCTGAGATATGTTTCTATCATCGCAGGATAAAGCTGACCAGGGGCGCCCTCATAGCAGAGGTTATAGCCCGTGTAGCCGTATTTATCGTAAGCGAGAGGTGCGCAGTAGTCGGCATACATCTCACTTGAACCGATAAGGGCAACGTCCATCGAGTTTTTAGGCTCTTTGAAGAATTTCTTTATATGCGTTTCGCACGAGGTGGTAGTTCTTATCAAAAACCACGAGAGGAACACATAGATGATTAGCATTACAAATGCAAGCAGCAAAAGCTTTTTAACACGTTTCTTTGTCATTTCCTCTCACCCCCTTAAAACTGCATATAGTAGAAGTCTGCGGGGTTTGTTCCCGGGCCGTAGTGGCCGAAAACCACCGTCATAAACACAAGTGCCACAAACACAGCCGACTCGAACACATAGCCCTTTTTGCACACACGCTCTCTGACGGTGAGCTGTGATGTTTCCTGCAAATATGACACCCTTGCAAGGATACCGGTCGCTGCAAGCACCATAGCAAGCTCTCTTACCGAGATAAGCAGCGTCTTATAGAAGCCTATGCTGAAATACTCGGTGATGTGAAAATCATATACGCTCTTAGCCATCATCTCCATAGCAGAAGAGAAGTCGGGTGCGATATCAAAATAATAGCCCACAAGCACTATGAGGAAAGTTCTGACGGTCTGAAAGGCTATGAACAGCTTGCTCGTATCCTTTATCTTAAGGGCGGTCTTCCACTTGCCAAAGCGCTCTTCGAGCAGGGTCGAGAGCATTATTATGCCGCCGTTCCATATACCGAAAGCTGCATACTTCCAGTTAGCGCCGTGCCATATACCTATGATTATAAAGGTGATAAGCGATGCGATACTAACAGGCAGCACCTTTGCTATCTTCATGCCAAAGTGCTTTTTGAGCCACTTTGAAAAGTTCATAAATGTCTTTGACATTGCTATGGGGTAGAATAAGTATTCTTTGAGCCATGCGCCCAGGGTGATATGCCAGCGTCTCCAGTACTCTGATATGCTGCGGGAGATATAGGGGCGCTTAAAGTTCTCAGCAAGGGTTATGCCAAACATCTGCGAAACACCACGGGATATATCAACGCCGCCCGAAAAGTCGGCATACAGCTGCAAAGCATAGAAAACAGCCGCCGTGAGCACATAGGTGCCCGAGAATGAAGCGTGGTCGTTAGCCACAAGGTTTATGCCGCCCACAAGGGTATCGGCTATGACCATTTTCTTGAAAAAGCCCCAGGCAATAAGCAGTGCGCCCTGCTTTATATTATCAAAATCAAAATCGTGCCCCTCATAAAGCTGGCCTGCAAGGTTGGAATAGAAGCTTATAGGCCCCTGCACTATCTGCGGGAAGAAGCTGACAAACAGCAGGAATTTAAGGGGGTTTTTCTCAGGCTCGAACTTTTTGCGGTAGATATCTATCATATACCCCATTGACTGGAAAGTATAGAACGAGATACCAAGCGGCAGGAAAAGTTTGAGCGCAGGCCCGCCGAATGTCAGAGCGAGCATATTATAGTATTTCAAAAAGCACAGAACGCCGAAGTTTATCACAAGGACAGATGCGCAGATAAGCTTCTTCTTGCGTGTGGTCTTTGCCTTGAAAGCGTCCTTTTGCGCCTTTTCCCAGGTCTTTTTGTTTTCTTTAAGGGTCTTGTCGGTCTTTGTTATGTAGTTACCGAGCAGCCTTGCGCCGCCGTAGGTGGTAGCCGCCGTCATAACAAGAAACGCCATGAACCAGAGGTTTTTATAGCAGACTATGCCATAGAAGCCCAAAGACGCTGCAAGCAGCACGCCCCAGCGTTTTTTCTTAGGGGTGCAGTAGTAAAGCAGCAGGCAGCCCAATGTAAAAAACAAAAAGCTTACAGAGGTGTAAGTCAATTAACAACACCTCCGCAGTTGAGAGTATAAGTATCAAGCTGTGTGCGAAGCTGAGTTATACCGCTCTTTTCGCTGTAAACGCACACGGCGGGCAGCTTGCGTGAGAGGAACACGGCGATGCCCTCGCAGACCGAGTAAGCGCCGCACTTTGAGAACACGAGCGTATCGCCTATTGAAAGCTTGGGCAGGCTCACCTTACGCACGAGAATATCTGCGGTGGTGCAAAGGCTGCCGCAAAGGCAATAGTCCGTTAATTCTCCCTCTTTATCGTCAAGCTTTTCTATCGGCGGAATTTTCATAGCCATATTCTGACCGTAGTAGTTAAGCTGATTAATGCCGCCGTCACATATAACGTAGTTAATCTCATCGGTGGTCTTGATATCGTTAACAGAGGTAAGATAATAGCCGCAGGGAGCAGCGAAGAATCTTCCCATTTCCACCGTGAGGGGGTATTTTTCCCCGAAAGAGCGCACGAAAGCAGCCGCCTCGTCTAACAGCGCAAGCTCTGTCTCCTCGGTAAAGTCTTTATAATACTCGACCGAAAGGCCTGTGCCGTATTCAACGTGCGAAGCTGTAAAGTTATATTTTCCCTCAAGCTCACAAAGCAGCTCATCAAGGAGAGCAAGCTCTTTTTCTATAGTCTTGGCCTTTGTCTTCTGCGTGCCTGTAAAATAGTGAAGACCGATAATCTGGACATTTGCAAAATCTTCCCTATGCTCGATAAGCGAGCATAGCTCTCCCCTATCGATACCGAACTGGCTGCCGTGAGCAAGGCGGAGTATCACCTTTGATACGGCGTTATTCTCAGCTGACACCTCATTTATAAGGTCAAGATGTTTTCTGCTCTCGGCGGTGAAAACTGCCACGCCGTCAGCAAACGCACGGGAAACGTCTTCTTTAGTCTTATTGACGCCCGAAAAGATTATCCTGTGAGTATCAGCGCCGACAGTCTCGCAGACATTAAGCTCACCCGGCGAGCAGACCTCTAAATAGTCAAACACATCGGGCAGATACCTTGTAAGGAAAGGGTTAGCCTTGATTGAATAGCAAAGCCCCACCTTATCGCCAAAGGCCGCCTTTACCCTCTGCGCACGCTTTGTAAAAATATCTGTATCAAACACATAGCAGGGGGTCTGATATTTTGTTGTTATCTCTCTTAATATACTTTTGTTCATTTTTGTCTATTAGTCCTCGTCCTGAAGCTTCTCGATAAGTGCCATCATACCCTCGATGCTGTTGAAATTATCGGGCACGAGGTTGCCTACCTGTATCTCGATATCGAACTCATCATTGAGCGAGCCTACCAGCGACACGATATCAAAGCTATCGAGCACGCCGTCTGTGATAAGCTGCTTTTCGTTCTCAAAGTCTACATCGGGGCGAAGCTCCTCAAGTATTTCCATAAGCTGTTCTTTCATAGTATTAAGCCTCCTGAAATTATTTTTTGTATCGCCTGCGGCGATTTATCCTGTTTGCGATTATTTTATTTAAAATATTCCTTTAGCTTCTGCATATCCGTCTTACCGTTTGCAAGGCGGGGCATAGCTTCAAGAGATATAAGCTTTCTCGGCACCATAAAGCCCGGCAGAATTCCACGAAGATAGGTCGCTATCTCCTTGACTGTGGCCTCGCCTGTATAGAAAAGGTATATAAGCTCCTTTTCTTTCTGATACATCGAGCAACAGTCGGAGACATTTTCAAGCTTCAAGGCTGCGGCCTCTATCTCGCTAAGCTCTACTCTATGGCCTAAGTGCTTTATCTGCCTGTCCTTTCTGCCCTTAAAGAGCAGCACGCCGTCATCACGCATAACGCCGTAGTCGCCTGTCTTGAATATTCTCTCGGCGTAGGCGGAATTGAGCGGGTTTTGTATAAATGTCTTAGCGGTAAGCTCGGGTGCGTTATAGTAGCCGAGGGCGACTGTAGCGCCGCTTACGCATATCTCACCCATTTCGCCCTTCGGTGTGGGGGTGTTATCATCACCGAGCAGGAATACACGGTAGTTGCTGTAAGGCTTGCCTATCGGCA
>CADAGC010000081.1 GCA_902787365.1 uncultured Ruminococcus sp.
TAAGATATGAGAGTGATAAAAACGTGCTTGTGGTAACGCACGGTATAGCGCTTCGGGCGATACTCAGCAGTATCCTGCCCGACGGCGAGCAGGCCTTGGCGTGGAAGCTGCCCATAACAAACTGTATAGTCTATAGCTTTGACATCGCAGACGGCACTATCACAAACGTTGTGCATAATAAGCCCCTGTCGATAAACGCCGAGGGCGATACAAGCGGTAAGTTCTGAGAGCCGTATTATAATAGTGAGATAAGATATCGGTGCTTTGCGCCGGTATTTTTTTGTGTGAGGAGATTGTAGGGAAACATAATCGCAAGATGTAATGATAACAATTGCGCCCGAGGAACAATAAATGTTCGCCGCCCGCCAATTTGAAAGAGCGCAGCGTTTTTCAAATCGAGCCGAGCGCAGCGAGGCCAACACGCCAGTTCTGTCGAAAAAGGCTATTTTTAGCACTCTAATGTCGAGAGTGCTAATTTTCAGAAATCAGTCATTATACATTCACAAATCTATCATATAAAGGGTCTATCATATAGACAATGAAACGAAAGAAAGAAGCTGATACCAATGGAACAGCATGACCGACACTTAAGCAGATGACAAAAGAGACAAAAACAAAATTAAGGAGGAATCACTATGTTTGGACTTACACCGTTTGATAACAGAGGTTTTGATGTTTTTGACCCGTTCAGAGGGTTTGATGAGGAGTTTCACAGGGGGAATTTCGCCCCGTGCAGAACTGATATCAAGGACGAGGGCGATAAATACGTTATGGAGACAGAACTGCCGGGCTTTGATAAGAGCGATATAGGCATCGACATAAGCGGCGACGTTCTCACCATAAGCGCTAAGCACGAAGCCAAGACCGAGGATAAGGACGAAAAGGGCAAATACATCAGGCGTGAGAGAACTTTCGGCTCGTATAAGCGCAGCTTTGACCTTACAGGCGTTGATGCGCAGAAGATAGACGCCGAGTATCTCAACGGCATACTCACCCTCACAATGCCTAAAAAGCAGCCCGAAGCCCCGACTTCAAGGCGCCTTGAAATAAGATAAGTGTTTCATATTCTTTACTCCTGACCTATAAATTCAAAAGCCATAAAGAGCCGTGCGCCCTTTATGGCTTTTGCTGTTGAGATAAAGTAGAATCGTGGGGGACATAATCACAAGAAGGTTTTCGGAGGGCCCTTTTTCCTCAAAAAGGGCTTGCAGGGTCGTACTCAATCAAGCAAGCTTGATTGAGTACAGAGAGAGTCCCAACGCCGCAGGCGAGGCGATACCCTGCGAAGCAGACGGAGAGGAGTTTTGCCGTTCGAGCAAAAGCGTATTATAGCTCTGACCGTATAAAAAAGCACCGCCTTAAGAAAGATACTCATATAGAAGTTTTAAGCCATAGTATTTCTGATTTACAGTCAGAAGTACTATGGCGTTTTTATTGACAATGCAGCAATGTTATGCTATAATTGTTACGAACATAAATCGGAATTGTTCTCAGACATAATTGCAATAATTGAAAAATGTGATGTGTGCAGACTTGCTTTGAATGATGAGGATTATCCATATATACTGCCACTTAACTTTGGAATCAATATTACAGAGGATAATAATTTAGAACTTTATTTCCATGGAGCATCAGAGGGAACAAAACTCAAACTAATTGCAAAAGATAATCGGGCAAGTTTTGAAATGGATTGTGAACATAATTTGGTATCGGAAATTGAACGTGGAAGCTGCACAATGGAATATCAAAGTGTGATTGGGCATGGACATATCGAGATGATACCTGATGAAGAAAAGTATAATGCCTTGTGTATTTTAATGAAGCATTATCACATGGAGCATTTTCCATTCAATAAGGCTGTCATGCCTCGAACAACAGTTTACAAACTGGGGCAAAACTTCTATATGGGTATCCGCTTTATCCAGACGGTGCTTTGTTATCTTATCTGCCGAAAAGGCTCTTTCTCTTGGCCTTTTTGTTTTGCTTGATGATCTCAAGCGGGTCGCCGAAACGTGCCTTGTTGTCTGCCGCTGTCGGCTCGGGAGCTTTCTGTGTGATAAGGCTTGACATCTCCTGCATAAGAAGCTGCTGCTCGTAGATGCCTACAGCGTCTTCTATCGTTTCAGCCTCGCCGCTTTCAAGATAGCCCTTGATCTGTGCGGCGTTTGCCATGTATTCAAGAGGTATAGCGCAAAGCTGCTTTTCCTGTAAGCCCTTGTAGTATTCGTCTTTCTGCTTTATGAGCAGCTCCTCACGGGATTTGAGTGCATCTATCTGCTCCTTTATGCCCTCGTTGACCTCGACCTGATTTTTCTCGGCCTCTGTGAGCTTGAACTTGTTGAGCGAGATAAGGAACGCCGCCATAGCTGCCGTTATTATCACAAAAGCGATAGCGGGGATATACCACAGCGAAAAACCGCAAAGTCCCAGAAGCAGCACGCCCATGATCAGCCCTGCGCCGCCCGATATCAGCAGCGAGCGTCTGACCTTATAGCCCATATTGAAATTCTCGACAACATAGCTGTTATCGTGGATATAGGTCTTAAGATATTCTATATTTTCCTTGTTCACCGTTACAGCGTCCTCAAACTCGAAATAACGCTCACAATAGGTGACAGTCTGCTGCATTCGTTCAAGTTCTGTCAAGAAAACTCATCCCTTTACTGTTTAGTGATTATATTACCTTTTATATTATAGCACCAAAGGGCGGTTTTGTCAATGATTTGTTCAATGTGCTAAAAAAATCGTCATTATTGACATATAACAAATATCGTAAATAAGCACTTTAACGATGTTATTACAATTTGGTGACAAAGAGCAGGCGGTTGTCTGTGCTTTTGCGCAGCCTTGCTAACCCTTTGCGCAGAGGTTGCAAAAAGGGGAGGGGTGTGGTATAATAAATAGCAGGATCAGTGGGGCACCCCTTCGGTAATGCGCTGCATCGGCGGTACTTGACCTGTGCGGCCGAGCACCTACCCAATACTTGACAGGTGATATTATGGAAAAAATCGACGGCATATGGTATATGAGCGGCTTATCACGAAACGACAGAAGCCGCATAAAGAATATTGACGAGCTGACGGCCTTTGTTGAGAGCGTGGGCTTTGTGCCGCTGTTTAAAAACGACATCGAGGGCTTTTCTGTCGAGGAGCATACTGCGGCGCAGAGCTGGTGGACGGGGGCTGATGACGACCCGTGGGAGATGCGTGAGCAGGCGGCTTCTCAGCGAAAAATAGTCTACGGCAAGCTTTTTGACGGCAAGGCAGGCTTCGTGTCGCTTTCGTTCCTGCCCGATTTTGTGAATTTCAGGCGTGACGGCTATGACTTTGATTCCCTCTGGGAAGAGGGCAAGGCCAAGCACCGCCACAAGCTTATAATGGACTTATTCACCCTGCGTGATGAGTGGTTTTCATTTGAGATGAAAAAGGCCGCAGGCTTCGGCAAGGGCGGGGAGAAGAACTTTGACGGCACGGTAAACGGGCTTATGCAGCAGTTTTACCTCGTGATAGGCGACTTTCGCAAAAAGATAAACAAAAAGGGGCAGGAATACGGCATGATGAAGTGCGCAAAATACTGCACCCCCGAGCATATATGGGGCTATGACACGGTATGCGCCGCATACGAGCGTGACCCCCAAGAGAGCAGGCAGAGGGTGTATGACCACCTTTACAGGCTGTTCCCGAAAGCAGACAAAAAAGCGGCTGAGAAGCTTTTAGGATAGAAAGGAAAGATTTGTAATGACACAGAAGCTATTTGATGACGGAGAATTATTTGAGTTCGAGGCGACAGTCCTCACCTGCGAGCAGGGCAAAAAGTGCTGTGAGGTGACGCTTGACAAAACGGCGTTCTTCCCCGAGGGGGGCGGCCAGTCGGGCGACGTGGGCACTCTTGGCGGCGTAAAGGTGCTTGATACGCAGGAAAAGGGCGGCGTCGTTATCCATAAGACGGATAAGCCCTTAGAGGTCGGCGCAAAGGTAACGGGCATTATCGACAAGGCGGTGCGCCTTAGACGTATGCAGAATCATTCGGGCGAGCACCTTATAATGGGCTTTATCCATAAGCGCTTTGGCTATGAGAATGTGGGCTTTCACCTTGGCAAGGACGAGGTGACGCTCGACCTGAACGGCGTTATCAGCTATGATGAGCTTTTGGAGTGTGAGCGTGAAGCCAACGAAGCCATAGCTAAAGACGCCCCCATAACCATATCTTACCCCGATGATGAGACACTTGCGACTCTCCACTACAGAAGCAAGCTTGAAAATATGGAGAACGTGCGTATTGTCACTATCGAGGGGATAGACGTCTGCGCCTGCTGTGCGCCCCACCTTTCCTCAACGGGCAAGATAGGCGTTGTTAAGGTGCTTACCGCCGAGAGCTATAAGGGCGGCACAAGAGTTCATATCCTCTGCGGCCTTGATGCGGTGGAAGAGTATGAGAAAAAGCAGTCTTACGTCAAGGAGATACAAAAGCTCCTCTCCGCCAAGCCCGAAAAGATAGCTGATGCGGTAAAGCGTCTGCTCGATGAGAATAACGACCTTAAGAAAAAGCTCACCGATATAGCAAACGCACAGGCTGACAGCATAATCGCTTCGCTTAAGAATGATGGCAGGGGAAATTTCTGCACCTTTACCGACGGCCTTGATGCAAACGCTATGCGCCGAATCGCAAACGAGGGCGTAAAGCTCACAGACGGAATGTTCGGCGTGTTCAATAAGACAGCAGGCGGCTACAGCTATATAATCGCCTCGGAAAAAGTCGCTTTGCGTGCCAAGAGCAAGGAGATAAACGCAGCCCTCGGCGGCAAAGGCGGCGGGTCTGACGCTATGATACAAGGAAGCGTTACAGCAGACGAAGAAACGATAAGAAACTATTTTAAATAAGCAGATCGCCCTCAAGGAGAAAATCCTCGGGGGCGATATTTTTAAATCCGTGCGGCGAAGCTTGCGATTTATCCGCTTGCGGATAAATCAATACACCTCAACTGTTACATGTTAACTGTAACCTGATGATTTACCAGCCCATTTCCATAAGCCAGTTGTTGAGGTTTCTCTCACGCTCACGTAAGGGCGTGCTGCGGTCAAGAGAAAACTCGCCCTTGATGTTGCCGTCATCAATGAAAAGCACACGGGTGCATTTTGCGGCGACCTTTGAATCGTGGGTGACGCACATAATTGTCGTGCCCTCTTCGTTAAGACCTACAAGCTGCTCCATTACCTCTTCGGAGGAGGTGCGGTTGAGAGCGCCCGTCGGCTCGTCTGCAAATATCATATCGGGGCTGTTTATCATTGAACGGGCTATGCAGGCACGCTGGAGCTGACCGCCCGATACCTCGTTTATGTCGTTGTCGGCTATCTCCTCAATACCCAGCTTTTTCATAAGTTCCCTTGCACGCTGCGCTGTCTGCGAGCGGCTCTCGCTGCTCTTTTTGCTCTTTACTGCGGGGAGGATTATGTTATCAAGCACCGAGAGGTTTTTCATCATATACATCTGCTGAAAGATAAAGCCCATATCGTCAAGTCTCATCTTTGCAAGCTCGTTCTCGCTCTGCTTGGCAAGCTCTCTGCCGCAGAAGCTCACATCGCCTGCGGTCATCTTGTCCATTCCCGAAACGGTGTAGAGAAGCGTTGACTTGCCCGAGCCTGACGGCCCCATTACTGCCACCATTTCACCCCTGTTTATGTGAAAGCTTACGTTTCTAAGTACGTTATTCTGCCTTTTGTTTACTATGTATGTCTTGCAAAGGTCTTTTACCTCGAGAATCTTTTCCATATCTGTTTCCTCCTGTAAGTTATTCTATGTTCGCAGTATCCTGCGCCTTTATGGTCTTTGTGTAGAGTGCTGTAAAGAACGCCCCTGCTACCGTTGCAAGTATAACGGCAAGCGGTATGATTATAAATATCTCGGCTATGTTCATAACATACGGCACATTTTTTATGCCGAACACGCCTTGGTATATGGGCGTCATCGAGATGCGTGTAAAGGGAATGCTCAGAGCTGCTGCAAGTATTGCCGAAAGAATGCTTACTATTATAAAGCGCAGCGTGTGGGTGAGTATTATCGTCCAGCTGGGTATGCCTATTGCCTTTTGCAGCGCTATCTCGCCTGTTTCCTTTGATATGAACGAGCGCTCCATAAGCACGCTTATCATTATTATAACTATCACGGATATTATGAGTATAAGGTTTTTGACGTCTTTAAGTGTGTCGGCAACGCCTGTGCAGTCGTTTAAAAAGCCTACCGAATCAAACGCCTTGCATTCAAATATATCTGCGAGCTTGTCTATCCTGCGATTGAGCTCCTCCTCGTCGGGGTCGTCGTCAAAGTCGATCTGGAATGAATATGCGCCTGCATACTGCTGGGAAGGTATCTCGACGTCCTGATGCAGCCTGCCGCACTCGCCGCCCTGTGTAAAGCTGTCGTAAAGGGCTGTTACCAAGTATTCTTCCCTTTGGCCGCCTATGTCAAGTGTCACCTTGTCGCCTATCTTTGCGCCTATGCTCTTGGCAGCAGGCTCGGTAAGGGCTATCTCGTATCTGTTTTGCGGTGCAGAGCCTTCGGTGTATTCGTAGTCGGAAGCATTTGTCTTGCTGCAATACTGGAAGGTGATCTTTTTCTGCCTGTCGCCGAGCGATGCGTTTATAAGAGCCATAAGCTCAATGCGAACATCGCCGATCATGCCGTTTTCTTTTAGCTTTTGTATTATCTCGTCTTCTGCCTCCTGCTCGGTCTTTCTGCCGTTTAGTATGTCAAACTGTGCAGATGAGTATGCCACATACGCATCGCTCGGCTTTACGCTCAGAAGCGTTACCATTTCTGCGCTGTTCATAGAGTTTGATGTGGTGGAAAGTATCATAACAAGCAGCATACAAAGGGTGAATATTATCGTTATTATGCTGTAGCGCCTGGGGGAAGACAGTATGTCATTAGCTGCTAAGAACGGTGCTGTGCCCAGCCTGCTCTTTGAAAGGCTCATAATGCTTCTCTTTCTGAAGCGCTCGCCCGTCTGCCCATTTCTTACTGCGTCAATGGGGGAGAGTTTCTTTATCTTGCCCGTGCATCTCCAGCCAAAGAGCATTATTATAACAACTACCGCCATAGAGCAGATAAAGCTCATAAGCGTGCGGCTCTCGTTTTCGAGCACCATGTTGCTGCTGACAGATGAGATCAGCATATCGCCGAACGGTTTGCTCAGTACAAAGCCTATAAGAGCGCCTATCAAAGAAATGCCAAAGTATTTTACAAGGTAGAGGGCACGTATCGAGATGTTTTTTATGCCGATAGCTTTCATAACACCTATCTCACGGAACTCCTCGGCTATTGTGAAGCCTATGGTAAACCTAAGCACCACAAAGGATATAACAACTAAGAAAATGCTAAGCACAAGTATCATAGCTGCTACCGCAAGATCCATAAAGTATGTGGTCTTTAAAAGATCCTTGTCGCCTTTGAAATATATGCCGTCAACGTCGGCTAATTCTTTTTCAAGCTCTTGTATGTCGGTGGTGTCTGCGTAATAAAGGTAGCCTATGCTGTTTGATGTTATCTTTTCGTTTGCGAGCAGAGTCTTGTAATCATCATCGTTTATGAGAAAGCGCTTGACGCCCATCATATCAGAGCCTAACGGCGCATCTTTGAAGCTGCCTGCTACTTCAAGCTCAAGCACGGTGCCGTCCATTTCAACGTTTATCCTATCGCCCTCGCTTAAGTTTGCCTCTTTGAAAAAGCCCACGTTTGTGTATATCTTGCCTTTTTCTATGCTTTTGATAACGTTATTGTCCTTGTCAAAGTAATTAAGCGCTACTCTGTCGATGCTGTTGATGTCCGATGCGTTGGTGTATTCACACACCTTGCTGCCGTCGGGGTAGCGAATGTTTGAATCGGTGACGTATAAACATTCCTCACGAGCCACATCTGTTACAACGCTGCTGTTTTTGAGTATGCTGTAAAGCTCGCCGTCTTCACCGAGCTTTTCGCCCCTTGATATGATGAAGTAATCTTTCACGCCTGCCTTGTCAAAGTAGCTGTCACGCCCTGTGAGCACCGCCACGATGTTATTTATGCTCGATGCGGCGAACATGGCCGAGAGTATTACGAAAAGCAGAAGTATGCAGTTCATCGTCTTTTTTCGCTTTAGGTCTTTTTTAAGAATGGATAGGTACATATTCTTTTCCTCCTTTTTGTCTGTCTCTCTTGGTGTGACTTAAGTATAACACGGCAATTATTAAATAATCCTTAAATGCCGTTAATGCCACGCAAAGCCCCGAAAAACATGGGAAAACTTAAATTGTTCCACATGGAACAATTGTTCTGATTTCTTTACGCTGCGTTTGGACTAAAGTATTGGATTTACAGTTTGTTAACGGTTGGTACAATAAATATATATATACATATACTATAATTGTTAATATATGGAATATGACAGGAGGAATAATAATGAAAGTCTTGGCAAAGATAAAGGTGCTGTTTCTGATATTCGCAATACTGTTTATACTCTTTGGCATAGCCTGTGTCGGCTCAAAGGGCTATATCGAGGATTTCAGAGACGATGTAAAGAAAAAGGGTGTGAGCGGTTTAACAAAGGTCGAGTATCTCGGCCAGAAGCTCAGCTATGATGAGTTTATGGACAAGTCTGAAAAGGACATCGACACTATGGCAGGCGCTATACCTGTATGCTTTGTAATGGGCGGCGTGAATGTTGTGCTTTTCGTGCTTGGCGAAGTAAAGGCAAAGCAGCTAAAAAAGAACGGATAATACACTTGACTATAATAAGGAGAAATAGATATGAAAAAGATGTTAGCTTGCGCTCTTGCTATCTGCATGGCTGTGTCTATGGCTTCGTGCAGTGACAGCGACAGCAGCAGTAAAAAGGATAAGAATGAGAGCAGCAGCTCATCGTCAGCTGCCGACAAGCAGGATAAGACAGATGCGGCAGACGCTGAGGCGGCCGGCAACACCACCTCAGCCCCCGAGGAGAGCACTCCTGAGGAGACAACTACCACAGCCGAGCCTGAGCCTAAGGAGGACGGCACAAAGTATGCCTACTACGACGACCTTGCAGCTGAGTATGAAAAGTCAGGCAACACCACCTGCTATGGCGCAAAGCAGAGCTATTCGGGAACTGCCTATGGCAACGACCTGAGGACCCCCGTCGTGTCAAACGGCGAGGTATACGGCTTTAACGTCCGCAAGCAGATACTCTGGCATATCGACAAAAACGGCAATAGCAACGTTGTTGCAGCAGAGGTCAGCCGTGATAATACACCCACATTCTGCGCAGGGTATTTCTACTACAAAAAGGACGAGACTATCCACAAGGTAGGCGCAGACGGCAAGGAAGCCGGCTCGCTTAAGATAGATACCGACAAATACGGCTGGGGCTTGGAGATACAGTATGTGACACCTGCCGGACAGGTCATCATCGGCGACTATTCAGGCCACTACTATGTGGCAGACAGCGCACTTAAGGGGCTTAAGGAGATGCCTCTGCCCGACGGAGTTTCAAACTATGCAGACTTAGGCTTCGGCCCTGCATACGGCAGCAGGATATTCATGGAAAAGGTAAACTACGCCTTTGACTGCGACAGCCTGACCTATACAGAATCAAGCTACAATACCAATGTCGGAGACAACGGCTACAGAGTTATCGGCAAGTATATGCTCGGCAGAAACAACAAGGGCACAGCACTCGGCGACTATATCTATGACCTTGAAAAGGACAGCATAGTTATCCAGGGCATAAAGATAGAGGTCAACACGCCCTTCTGGCGTTCCTACTTCGGCGGGAACTACAACATAGACCAGTCGAGCAGCTGGAGAGTTATCAGATACTCGACCACCCAGGGCGACGAGGAGCTTGTGAACACCTACGCCACAGTTGACAGCGAGATAGCAACGCCCATTGACGACAAGAGCTATGTGATAGTCAAGGACGACGGCGTTTACATCAAGCCCTTTGAAGGCGGAGAAGAAAAGCAGGCGTTAAAGTTTTAAATAGCTAATGATACCTCCGGGATCTCCGGGGGTATTTTTTGTAAACGTTGACAAATTCGCAAAAACGTGATATTATAGTTATATAGCTATAAGTGCCGAAGGCGGCATATTACCTCAAAAACAAAACTTACCTCAAAATGAAGGAGTATACAAAAATGAGCGTTACAATAAAAGACGTAGCAAGAGAGGCAGGCGTTTCGGTAGCAACTGTGTCAAGGGTGTTAAACGGCAGTGCAAATGTCAGCGAGGCATCGTCAAAGCTTGTGCATGAAACTGTCAAGCGGCTGGGCTATTCGCCGAACTTCCTCGGGCGAAACTTAAGAAAGAAAGAGACAAACGTTATTCTTGTAATTATGCCCACCTCGGAGCATTCGCTTTACGGCACGATAATCTCGGGTATGCAGGAGTATGCGGGAAAGCTCGGCTATGATATAATCTCAGCTGCTTATAATAATGTTGCCGACAATGAGGAAAGGCAGCTGAATATGCTCTTTAACCGCACAGTCGATGGGGCGGTGCTTTTAGGTACGTCAATGTCGGCGCAGAAGCTCAACGAACTGGCGCAGAACTACAATATAGCCCTCTGCTGCGAGGGTGTTGAGGGCGCAGATGTGCTCACCGTTGCAGTTGATGACGAGCAGGCGGGCTATGATGCGGCAAAGGTACTCATAGGTCTTGGGCATAAGAAGATAGGCCTTATATGCGTTGACAGCGCAAATGTTTCCTCACGCAAGAGAGAGAACGGCTATCTGCGTGCTCTGCGTGATTCGGGGCTTGAAGTAAAGGACGAATACATCTGGCGTGGCAGCTACGAAGCCCACAACGGCGCAGATGCTATGGAGCATTTTATGAGCCTTGATGACAAGCCCACGGCGGTTTTCGCAGTATCAGACCTGCTGGCAGTCGCTGCCTGCAAAAAGGCGCAGAGCTTAGGGCTTGCCGTCGGCAAGGATATCTCTGTTATGGGCTTTGACAACATCTCGATGTGCGAGATGTTCACCCCGACGCTTTCAACAGTTTCACAGCCCTGCCGCAAAATGGGCGAGTTCGTGGCAAGAAAGCTTATCGAGAACATCGGCACGGACAGTAAGGACGCCAAGTTCTACTATATGGGGCACGATATAATCCTGCGTGAGTCAACTGGGAAAATCTGAACAATGCACAATTAAGGTGTCTTGCTTTGCAGGGTGTATGCCGATTCGGGCAAGATGTGCGACAGAATGAGATTTATATTCTGACAATGATATGAAAGCCTATGAAAATATGAAACCAAAGAGCTGCCTGTTTCGGGCGGCTTTTTTGTATTTTTGTGTAACGGCTCTTTGGCGGATTTGGATATGGTAATATTCGCTTATTGTAAGATTTTCGGGAGTTTAGAAAACGTTTTAGTGAAATGCGCATTTTGTGCGTGGGTGTAATTTTGTGCAATCAGCTTAAAAAACGGTAACAAAATAATATACTTTATTCACAAATTACGAGGTCTTAAATTGTGCAACCCACCAAAACTTATGACAAATGAATATCGAAGCGAGCAGATTTCTTGACAGCCTATGCATAATTTGCTATACTTAAATTCGGGTAAGGGCGGGTATGCGCTTTTACCCCCTGAAGGGAAAGCATTATTATTTCGATAAAGTTTTTTTGAAACGGAGGAAACAGCATTATGAAGAATATCAAAAGACTCCTCGCAGGCTCTATGGCAATTCTTATGGCATTCGGCGTGGCCGCCTGCGGAAACAGCAGCAGCAGCGAGGAAAGCTACGAGCAGAAGGTAGAGGTTGATACCGAGGCAGTTAAGGACAGCATTGAGGCTATACCTGACGGCGCCGAGAAAAACCTCATCTGGATGTCTTATTTTGACATCAACCCCGGCAAGGCAGTTAAGGAGAAGAGAACAGACCTTACACTCTTCGAGTCACTTGGCGGTACAATCGAGTGGTCAAGAACTACATCGCTCAACAAGTTTGAAAAGCTTGCTACAGCCGTAATGAGTGACCAGGTACCGGATATATTCTGGTATGAGCAGGGTATGACATTCCCCTACAGCGTAATCGCAGGAATGTTCCAGCCTATCGACGAGATAGTTGACTTTGAGCAGCCCCTGTGGAAGGACGTTAAGGGCACAGCTGACCAGTTCGTGCTCAACGACCAGCACTATGTTGCACCTATCAATATGCTGCCGCTTTCTGTAATGACATACGACAAGCATATCCTCGAAGCTGCTAACCTTGATGACCCCTATGAGTACTATCAGAAGGGCGAGTGGACCTGGGACAAGTGGTATGAGATGATGGAGGAGTACTGCGCACAGAGCACAGAGGAAGAGCCCCTCTACGGCGTAAATGGCTGGTTTGCACCTTTCTTCTACCATTCTACAGGCTCAACTCTCGTTAAGTATGACGCAGAGAAGAACGAGTATGTAAACAACCTTGATGACGGCAACCTCACAAGAGCAGCTGAGTTCCTTGCAAATGTCAAGAAGAACGGCTTCTATAACCCTGAGTGGATAGGCGGCGCTCCCGAGGCATTCCAGAAGAAGACACTCTTCTACGCTATGGGTCCCTGGGCTTCGTTTGATGACCACACACCTGCTGACGGCGAGGAGTGGGGCATGGTGCCGATCCCGAGAGATCCTGACACAGATACACTCTATCAGTCGATAGACGTTAACGCTTATATGTGGGTTAAGGGCTCCAAGAAGAAGGAAGCTGTTAAGTGCTGGCAGGAGTGCGCAAGAATAGTTTACGTTGACGATCAGTACAAGCAGACCGAGAAGGAGAAGTTCGACGCAGTTAACCCCAACTGGTCTGATGAGATGTATAACCTCGTTTACGATGAGCTTA
>CADAGC010000082.1 GCA_902787365.1 uncultured Ruminococcus sp.
CGTTATCCTGAACAGATGTAATATCCTCTTTGCATTTGTCGCTATCCGGCATAAGCTCGGAGATGAGTATAAGCAGCATACCCGCTATGCCAAGAAAGACTATGATCTTCTTTCTGTCAAGCTTTGATGCAAAACAGAAAAGCCTGTTTTTTATCTCATTTGTATCCAATCATAAACATCCCCCTTTATCTTATCACGTTTATCTCTGTATCGGGAAAATAAACCGATAATATCTTTTTGAGTTCCTTGTCCTCTGTCTCTGTACTGTGAGTATAAAGCGTTATCTCATCTACGCTTATATATTTATATTCATCAAAAGATATCGCTATGCCGACATTGTCAAGCTCGATCCCCTCCTGCAAATATATATCCTTTATCCTCTTTGCCATAGTTTCTTCTATGCTGTCAAGATATTCTTCTCTTGTGCGCTCTTCTGCATATTCAAGCTCACTTTCATAGTATGAAGTATCGGGAAGACTTATTCCTCCCTTTATCTGCGAGCCTATAGAGATTATCATTACAAGGGCGGTGATGAGCCTTAGCTGTGAGGAATACTTATCCCCGCATATAATGCTTATTATCTTATCTGCTATGCCTATCACGCAGGCGATAAGCACCAGGTTTTTAAAGGTCTGCATATATTCACCCGCCTATACAGCATTCATTGAGGTGAGCATTATAACGGCGGTAGATATGATAAATATCATACCCATAACTATAATTACACCCAAGGATATTGACAGAACACCGCCAAGCCCGTTAAGAAGCGCCGAGAAACGCTTTTGCCCGAAGAGGTCGTTTATAACAGCAGCAAGGGTTATTATGAGTTTAAAGGCGGCTATAGTTATCACGGGCTTTAACACCATTACTGCAACTGCTGCTATTCCCACAAGCCCCACGCCCGAGCGAATTATTCCGAGACTGCCGTATATAGTCGAATACGCCTCCGATACAGAGCCGCCTACTATGGGTATAAAGCTTGATGCGGCAAATCTTACTGTACGTGTAGTGAGTGAATCTGCCGCCGCACCGAATATGCCCTTGATAGATATAACTGCCGTAAATACAGTCATAAGAGCCGTAAGCAGCCATTTTACGGCGTTCTTTATGGTGCTTATAACTCCGTCAAGCTGCATTTTGCCGTTTACAGAGCTTACTATCATCAGAGCAAACAGCATTCCAGAAAATGGCAGCAGGATATTGGCGGCTATATAGCTTATTACCTCACAAAGAACAAACATCACAGAATAATACCCTGCCGCAGACGATAATGCAGCATTAGACGCAATAACGCTCGAAAACACAGGTATATATGAGGTCATAAACAATGATATATCGTCAAGTGAGCTTTTGACCGACTCCAATGCGCCGCTTGTGCTGTCAAAAAGAATCATTATGCCTATAAGTACCGATGCTGTGTCGTATGTGTCATTCAGAGTGTTGTCATTTGCAACGCTTTTTACCATTAAGCTGAATGTGCATATAGCTATCAGCTTCCCGAGCAGTTTTAAAGGCTCGTTAAGGGCTGATACAAAGCTTTGCCATATATCACTAAGTATTTGCGATATGCTAAGATCTGCCGCAGCAGAGGGGTTATCGGCGGATATTTCATATTTGTCGAGGGTGCTTTTGGTATCATCATCATATGCACCGTCAAGTGAAGCGTCTATCTCTTCACGGTACTGTGATATTTTTGAAGCGGTGTCGTCTTTATCATATGCCATACATCTGACGGGAGAAACAAATAATAAAACAATAAATATCAGTATTATCCTTTTTATCAAGCCACCAACTCCTCAACAAGTGACAATACACCACTAAACAGCGGCAGAGCCGTGATAAGCATAGCAAGTCTGCCTGCTGTTTCAGCAGCACCCGCAAGTGCATTCTCGCCGCAGTCACGACAGCAATCGGAAGCGGTCTTTGTGATAAGGCATATGCCCGCACCCTTTATCATTACATCATAATACTGCTTATCGGCTATAGTGCTGTCATATAGCCTTTTTGATACAGACAGTATATCTGTCGCCGTATAAACTATGACAGCACCTATTACAATCACCGCACATATTGAAAGAGCAGCCGAAAACTCAGCACTTTCTCTTGACAGCACACGGCAAATCACGGCAGTCATAACACAAACTACGCTTATCAAAACAATGTTCATATCAGTATAGTCCGAAAACCGTTTTTATCGTCTCAAACAATCCCGCTATTTCGTTGATTATCATAAGCAGTACTACTATTAGCCCAGCAAGAGTAGTCATCATGGCCTGTTCGTCTCTTTCGGCACGTTTGAGCAGTTGGTTGAGCACGGCAACGATTATACCTATAGCCGCTATTTTGAAAATAAGGTCTACTTCCATATTCTCCTCCATTTTAAAGCAGTATCACAGACACAAGCGCCCCACCTGCAAGGCCTAAGCATTTATACAGGCGCTTTTTAGCTGATAGCTGCCCCCGCATTATCTCAGCTTGTCCTTCAAAGTAATAAAAGCAGCCGCTTATAAGGTCAAGCTGTGTCTGCTTGTCTGATGTTCCGAGCAGTCTGAAGCTTCTTAACAGCCTTTCGTTATACTCTTTATCTCTGAATACCGGGCTATTCTCAATGTTGGTAATAACTGTATTCTTTATCTCGGATATGCCTCTTTCATATGACAGAAATACCATATCCGAATAATGGGCATTATTTCTCAGGCACTTTATCATCTCGCCAAAGGTCATACTTTCATAGGATATATAGCTCTTAATATCAAACAGCATATCGCAAACAAGCGTGAGCTTTTTATATTCACGCTCATATGAGCGTGCGTAATAATTGCCTACAAGAACACAAAGAATAAACAAACAGCCAATCCCCGATAACCTAAGCATACAATATCACCTACAGCCTGCATATGCTTTTTACTGTGCCGCAGGCAGCGCCGCTGCCGAGTATAACGGCATAGTCAAAGCATTTATCTTTGATGAGTTTTGAAACCACGGGGCGCTTTTTCAGCTCATCTATGCTGCCGCTATGAGCAGTTACGATAAGCCTTACACCCGAATTAACAGCATATCTCAAAGCCCACAGGTCATCTTCCGAGCCGATCTCATCACATATGATTATCTGCGGCGTCATGACCTTAACGGCCGTCATTATAGCATCATACTTTGTATAACCGCAGAAAACATCGCATTTATCGCCTATATTATTGTTTGGCAGACCGTTTTTTGTGTTTGAAAGCTCGTTTCTCTCGTCGATCAGCGATACTCTGTACTCTCTGCTGCACAGTCTGCACAAGTCTCTTAAAAAAGTAGTCTTGCCACTTGCGGGGCTGCCGCCTATCACCATGCTTGTGATACCGCCGCTAAAGGTCTTATCAAAGAGTTCTTTCGCACAGCCGATAACCTCTCTTGCTATCCTTAAATTGATTGATGAGATATACTTTACGTTCTCCACCCTTGCCTGCCTGTCATTTGACAAAACAGCCGTGCCGCAAAAGCCTAACCTATTGCCGCCCTCTGTGGTTATATATCCCTGTGTTATCTCCTTGTGATAGCTGTGAAGAGAGTATTCAAATGCGGTTTCGTAGGTTTTGGCAATATCTTCGCTATGTATTATAAGACCCTCATCATGGGCATTAGTCAGCTTTCCATAGGGCGTAACATAGTATTCCTTTGAAAAGAGAGTACACATCAGGGGCTTTGAAAGCCTTAGGCGTATCTCGTTTATCCTTTTCCTCTCGGTTTCAGGAATTGCCGTTACAGCTGCCGCCACTCTTGGGCTCAAAAGCTTTATGGCAAAGCTAAGTTTGCTCATTTCTTCCTGCATTTTATCCCCCCTATCGGTTTGTCCATTAAATATATATGAAAACGGGCGGACAGGTATTACTTAATACATATATATTTTTTAAAAATAAGGCTTGAAAAATATGTTAATATATGATATGATATTATTATAAATAAAAACAAAGGAGATAAATAAAATGCAAAGTACTTTGACAGGAGAACAGGCAAAGGTCTTAAGTCTTTCACAAAGTGTCATTTCCGAGGTAAGAAAGGTAGTTATCGGTAAAGATGAGATAATCATCAAGGTGCTGCTTTCTATTCTTGCGGGCGGGCACATTCTTATAGAGGATATACCCGGTGTAGGTAAGACAACACTTGCTCTTGCCATGTCCAAGGCACTTAGTCTTGACTATAAGAGAATGCAGTTTACGCCCGATGTTCTTCCCTCAGATGTTGTAGGCTTTACTATGCTCAATAAAGAAACAAACAGATTTGAGTATAAAAAAGGCGCAGCTATGACAAACCTCTTTTTAGCGGACGAGATAAACAGAACATCATCAAAGACCCAGTCGGCGCTTTTGGAGCTTATGGAAGAGGGCAAAGTAACAGTAGACGGCAAAACTTATAAACTGCCTGACCCTTATATAGTAATAGCTACGCAGAACCCTGTAGGCTCAATAGGCACACAGATGCTCCCCGAGTCACAGATGGACAGATTTATAGTCAGGCTGACAATGGGCTACCCGAACATTTCAAGCGAGGTCGAAATGCTTAAAACCAAGCAGAATTATGTATCTGTAGACAGCGTTCAGCCCGTAGTATCTGCCGCAGAGCTTATCAAGGCCAAGGAGATCGTTGATGCTATATATATTAATGATGCTGTGCTTGAATACATCGTAAGGCTCGCAGATGCTACCAGAAACAACCAGTATCTCAAACTCGGCCTTTCACCGAGAGGAACTATAGCGCTTCTTAAGATCACAAAGGCAACCGCTCTGTTAAAGGGCAGAGATTATGTTATACCCGATGATATACACTACTGCTTTAATGATGTTGTGCTTCACAGGATAATACTCAGCTCAAAATCCAAGGTCAACGGTCTTACAGGCGAGCAGGTGCTTAAGGATATTCTTTCTACTGTTCCTGTTCCTAAGGTGCAGTAAGCATGGAGGGCAGAAAATGATTTTTGTTTACTTTCTGCTGATGATCGTAGCATTTCTTTTCTATATACTTTATAACGGGCCTATATCTTATTATTTATTCTTCTTTCTTCTTGCAATGCCAGTTATCGGTTTTATACGTATACTTATCTCATCAAGATATACTACGGTTTCATTCAAGTCAGACAGCAGAGTTTATCCGAGAGGGCATGACAGCCCATTTATGCTGAGGCTCGAAAACAGATCACCCTTTCTTATCTCAAACGCTGTTATCTACATAAGATATATCAATTCACTTACTAACAAGGGCACAGTTATAAAGGTAGTAACGCCTATCTATTCAAACAACGTACAGCTTTTGAGACTTAGCGCTACAAGCGATCACTACGGTTCTATATCGGCTAAGATAGAAAAGATAAAGATTTACGATATTTTAAAGATAACAAGGCTGAGACTTCCTAAGAAAAGCTTTCAGAGAACACCTGTAAGCGTAACGTTTATCCCTGAATATATACCGCTTGAAAACAATGTCACAAACTATGCAGACTACGGGCTTGAATCAGACAAGTTTTCTGATAGCAAGGCGGGAGATGACCCGTCAGAGGTCTTTGGTATTCACGAATACCAGTACGGAGACAAGATAAGCAGGATACACTGGAAGCTAACCGCAAAATCAGACACTACATACGTCAAGGAATACTCCCTGCCTGTTGCCAACTCGATATGCCTTGCGGCTAATGTATGTATGAAAAATAACGCTGCTGTTGAGCTTGAAAAATATGATGCTGTTATAGAAGCATTCTATGCTATAGGCGCATATCTTTCGGAAAGCGGCTGCCCGCATACTATGGTGTGGTATGACGATATCGGCAAAAAGCTCGTTGAAAAGCTCTCGCAGGAGATAGAGGACGACACCGACAGCATAAGGGATTACCTCAAATGCGCTAAATCTTCAGAAGATAATAAGGTGCTTGCCGAATATTTGACGCAGGCAAACGAGAATACAAGATTCGGGCACTTTATTTATATAACTAATACTTTGAGTGATAAGACGATAGAGCTTATCACATCAAGCGATATTGCTATGAGGTATACTATTTTATATGCTGATGATGAAAACTCGCTCGGAGCTGACGGAATGTATGATAATATAGATATAATCAGCATAAAGCCGTCAATGATAGAAAGCTCGATAAACGAGCTGCTTTTGTAATGTGTAACTAATACAGGTGACAAAATGAAAAAGACAAAAGAAAACAAAACCAAGAAAAAACGCAGACAGGAACGGGACTACATTCTCATTGACGGAATGAAGATCGACGGCGATATCCTGCTGCATATTGACAAGCCGATGAAAGACCATTCGGGGCTGCTGCTTGTTATAATGTCTATCATAGCGGCGTTTTCCACGATGTTTTTAGGGCTTACATATTTTGATACGGGCGCAAATTACGGGCTTGTATCTATTTCGCTTATCATTCTTTGCGTATCATTTGCGATAATCAAGAGTGAAGAAAGCTTTATAAGATTTATAGGGCTGTTTATAATAGGTATGCATATTATATCTATTGCCTTTTTTTACCGAAAAATAGCCAACGGCTTTATTATCCTCTACTCGGAGTATATGAAAAAGGCCAACAGACCTAACTCGGTCATATCGGCTATGGTAGATGATATCCCCAAAAGCGAGCGGGATATGGATATAAACCTCTTTATCGTGCTGGTGGCTCTTATAATATGCTTTGGAATGGTCTTCTCCTGCTATTACAAGATTAACCTACCTGCTATGGTGCTATTCTCGTTCCCGCTGTTTGAACTTGGCGCATACTGGGGCTGGAAACCCTCTACTCTTTGCTTTATAATACTTCTTATTTGCTGGACGACTGTATTTGCACTACAGCTTGTAAACTATTCGGCAAATAAGGCAGGCATAAGAAACACCTTTGCGATACACCCACGAAAAAAGACCTTTTATTTCACTTCCGACAAGCTGAAAAAAGGCTTCTTTACCAAATACATCTACTCGATGTTCATAATATGCATATGTATCGTGCTATTGCTGTATTCTATAGTTTCGGCTATAGGAAAAGACAGACCCGACAGTCTGCTTGATGCAAGAGTTGAGCTTTCAAATTTCATAGAGGATATGTCATACAATTCTCTATCAAACACTCTTTCAGACCTTAATGATGCCTTTCTCGGCAACACTAATATAGGCGGCACCAATGGCGGCAAGCTCGGCAAGGTTGATAAGATAAGCTTTAACGGCTCTACCGCACTTGAAGTGGTGATTGATGATTTCAAGAATCCTGTTTACCTAAAAGGCTTTGTCGCAGGAGAATACAAAGACAACAGCTGGACTGAGACAGACCCAGGCAACAGCCTTGACGGCTTTGCTGATGAAGAAAGCGGATATATACAGGATATAGGCTTCAATAAATTATCAAGGCTTGCCAAATATGAGGGTATCGACTACCCGCCCTCGGAGTTTTCAGTAAAGATAAAGAGCGCAAGCAAAAAATATGCATATGCGCCCTACTTCACATCATACGCAAGCGACAACAACAGCGGCTCGGATAAAAGCAAGCCCACTAAAGAGGGTCACGTAAGCTTAAGGGCGAGAAAGTATGTAATGAAGTATTATAATCTTTCCAAGCTGCCCACGGCCATTAACAGCCTCGACAATCATAACGGCTCAGGCCTTATTGATCTGTGTGACACTCTCAGCTATGCAAGAAATGCCACTGAAACACAGTATGAATATGATTATTACGGGTATGTATTAGATAACTATCTTGACGTGACCGAATCTGACGGCCTTAAAGAGGCTGTAGAAGAGATAGACACAAAATATATTGGCGTAAACGGATATCAAGCGATATATGAATACGGCTCAGCTGATTATTACAGCTATATAAGCATTGTAAACTCAATATCGTCATATTTTGATGACAACTTCTCCTACACATTAAGCCCCGGCGCAACGCCGAAAGACAGAGATTTTATCGACTATTTCCTCTCCGAGCAAAAAGAGGGCTACTGTTCTTATTTTGCTTCGGCAGGCGTTATGCTGTTGCGGCATTACGGAATACCTGCAAGATATGTCGAGGGTTATATCATACATAACGACCAGCACGGTGAGCGTAACGAAAACAACATGAATGAGATAAAGGTGCTTGATAAAAACGCTCATGCATGGGCTGAGATATACACACGTGAGCTTGGTTGGATACCTATTGAGTTTACACCCGGTTATGAAGAAACAAACCCCAATATCGACAAAGCTGACAAGGGCTCTGCTACTACAACAACTACTGCCGTTACAACGACAACACAGACAACTACAACAACAAAATCCACCGACAACAGCAGCACAGAAACCAAAAGCACAACAACCAAGCAAACTGGCACCGACACACAAAAGACTACCACCACGACTAAAAAGGCTGTTTCAGATTCGGGCAGCACCGAAACAAATGACAGCGGCTCGGAAAAGGGCGGCGGATTTATCGACGGCGGCTTCGGCGGAGGTGACGGCGACAGCAGTATCGGCATGATAGTGATATATATAGCCATAATACTGCTGCTGATTATGGTGATAGTTACAAGGCGTGCAATTAACATCAGAAAGCTTAATAACTCCATAAACACCGATAATATGAGCAAGGCTGTTAGAAACTGCTACAATGCGTCTCTCAAGTACCTTAAGCTTATGGGCATAAAAATGGGTGAAAACCAGAGCGATTTCAAGGATCTGTCTGCGATAATCGAAAAAATGAAAAGCAGCGGCTATTCAGAGGAAACAAGCAGCAGCTTTGAGCTTTTATCAGAAAATGCTATTTCGGCATATTTCAGCAAGGACGACCCCGATGAAAGCATTTGCTCAAAATGCCGTGCAGCACTCTCCTCTATCAAAAAGGAAACAAATAAGCTTCTTAATCCGATAGAAAAGCTAAGTGCTGTGATAGTTTCAAATCTATATTAATCCAATAAAAAACAGGGCGCAGGTTGTTAAGACCTACGTCCTGTTATGTTTTTACTGTGCATTATCAAGAAGCTTGACTGCCTTCATCATTATAGCACATTCAAGGCGCTTTTTCTGTATCTGGCACGAAAGCTTGTGGGCGTTATGTATATCGCCTGCATAGAGATAATTGTTGGCGTTGCAGCCGCCGCTGCAATAGAACTTAGCCCAGCATTTTTTGCACTCGGGCTTGGAATAAACGTGAGATGCAGCAAATTCTTTCTTGATATCAAGGTCAAATGTGCCGTCATAGATATTACCCATTTTGAACTTCTCGATACCAACGAACTGATGGCAGGGATATATCTCACCGTCGGGCGATACTGCTATATACTCATTACCGCTACCGCAGCCACGAAGACGCTTGATAGCGCAAGGCCCCTGATCAAGGTCTATCATAAAGTGGAAGAAATTCACGAACTTGCCGCTGTTAAGTATTTTGCTTATCTTTTTGGCAAGCACTTCATATTCCTTAAATATCTTCGCAAGGTCGCCCTCGGTTATAGCATAGGGTTGCTTGGGGTCAGCCATTACAGGCTCAACGGATATCTGGTCAAAGCCCATTTCATAAAGGTGAATTACATCTTCCGAGAAATCGAGATTATACTTGGTGTATGTTCCCCTTACGTAGTATTCCTTATCCCCTCGTACGGCACGGAAACGCTTAAAATTATCAACTATAAGGTCATAAGTGCCCTTGCCATTAGCAGTAGGCCTCATTCTGTCGTGAACTTCTTTTCTGCCGTCTATCGAGAGAACAACGTTTTTCATTTCCTTATTGATGAAATCGAGCTGCTCGTCGTTCATTACAAGGCCGTTTGTGGTGATAGTGAAGCGGAACTCCTTGCCTGTTTCCTTTTCACGCTGTCTGCCGTATTCAACTATAGCCTTTACAGCATCATAATTCATCATAGGCTCGCCGCCGAAGAAATCGACTTCGAGGAACTTCCTGTCCTCACTCTTTTCAATAAGAAAATCAAGCGCTTTCTTGCCGGTTTCGATGCTCATAAGCTTTCTGCCCTTGCCGTAATCGCCTGTTGAAGCAAAGCAATACTTACACCTCATATTACAATCCTGCGATATGAGCAGGCACATAGCCTTAACAGGAGAAGAAACAGCCGTCTTGGCAAACTTCTCATAATCATCCTCAGAGAAGAGTATCTTATCATTATAAAGGCTTACTATCTCCTCGTAGCACTCTATAACGTCTTGCTCGTTGTAAAGCTTGCCCAGCTTTTTGAGTACTTCGTCGGGGCATTTTTCCGAAAAAGGCGGCTCAACGTTTTCGAGAAGATCGTAAGTGAGGTCATCAACGATATGAACTCCCCCGCTGTTGACATCTAAAACTATATTATATCCGTCGATTTTAAACTTATGGATCATTATGGGTATTCCTTTCCTAAACAAATAAAAAATTAAAGGGGATTAAGCCTGATCCCCTTTAATATAATGACACTTTTTGGCATTATCTAAGGCTTAAGCCTCTTTCTCGCACTTCTGGTTTGCAACTGTGCAAGAAGTCTTGCAAGCAGACTGGCAGGAAGCCTGACACTTGCCGCAGCCGCCCTTAGCTGCTGTAGCCTTTAAGTTAGCCTTATTGATGGTCTTGATATGTTTCATAATCCATTCCTCCATTATCAATTTACACTATTATACCATATTTCGAGCATTATTTTATTAAGCATCTATGAACGCTAATTAAATATTTATCTGAACGTTGTGGAATTGACCCCAATAAGCCCACCAAGTCCTCCTGCCGATACGGATATAATGAATTTCACAGACCCGCCAAATCCGCCTGTATGCTTTGATATGACAGCACCGACTATAAGTATTATCAAAAACATAAACAGCCCACAGCACAAGCCCATAAGAAGGCCGTTCTTATGCCTGTTCTTAGCGCTTATATATCCCCCGACATATGAGCCGATAAAC
>CADAGC010000083.1 GCA_902787365.1 uncultured Ruminococcus sp.
AGCTGAGCGAAGCTTGCCGTTATAGTTATAGCCCATAGAGAAACCGTGTGCACCTGCATCGTGGATGCAGAGTATATCGCCTTTCTCTATCTCAGGGAGCATTCTGTCGATAGCGAACTTATCGTTATTCTCGCAAAGACCGCCCGTTACGTCATACTTGTGGTCACAGGGGGCATTCTCTTTACCGAGAACTGTGATATGATGATATGAGCCGTACATAGCAGGTCTCATAAGGTTGCAGGCGCAAGCGTCAACGCCCACATATTCCTTGTAGATATGCTTGAAGTGTGTTACAGTAGTTATAAGATGGCCGTAGGGAGCAAGCATATATCTGCCAAGCTCTGTGAATATAGCCACATCGCCAAGCCCTGCGGGAACGAGAACTTCGTCAAATGCCTTATGAACGCCCTCGCCTATCGCCATGATATCATTCTGCGGCTTGTCAGGCTCGTAAGCTATACCAACACCGCCGGAAAGATTTACAAACTTGATATCAACATCAAGCTCACGATAAAGCTCTGCCGCAAGCTCAAAAAGAATACGTGCAAGCTTGGGGTAATACTCGTTAGTTACTGTATTTGAAGCAAGGAAAGCGTGTATGCCGAAGTGCTTTGCACCCTTTTCCTTAAGTATCCTGAAGCCCTCAAAAAGCTGCTCTCTTGTAAAGCCGTATTTTGCATCTCCGGGAGTGTCCATTATCTGTGAAGATATAGCAAAATCACCACCGGGATTGAAGCGGCAGCAGATATTCTCGGGAATGCCGCAGAGGTTTTCAAGAAACTCTATGTGAGTGAAATCATCAAGGTTTATATATGCGCCAAGCTCGAAAGCTTTTTTCATATCCTCCTCGGGGGTAACGTTTGAGGAGAACATTATATCAGAGCCGCTGAAACCGCAGCACTCACTCATCATAAGCTCTGTGAGTGACGAGCAGTCAACACCGCAGCCCTCTTCCTTAAGTATCTTAAGTATGTAGGGATTGGGTGTAGCCTTTACAGCAAAGTATTCCTTATAGCCCTTGTTCCAAGAGAAAGCCTTATTGAGCCTTCTTGCGTTCTCTCTTATTCCCTTTTCGTCATAAACGTGAAAAGGTGTCGGGAACTGCGCTTTTATTTCTTCTGCTTTTTCCTTTGTGATAAACGGTGTTTTCATATCAAAGCATATCCTTTCACTTATAAAAATACACTATAATAATAACATTTCCGAGTTGATTCGTCAAGAATATATAAGAAATTTTATAAAAACAGAGAATTTTCTTAAATTTTCCGATACTTTTTAGCAATTTTATTATACGCCACTTAAAAACTGTTGCCAAAGCTTATCAAATGTGATATAATATAATTTGATTATTTATGCACTAAGAAAGGAGTATGCCCGATGGATATCGAGAAAAATGATATCTTAGTCATGAAGAAAAAGCACCCCTGCGGCGCTAACAAAATGCTCGTACTGCGCTCGGGCATGGACTTTAAGCTTAGGTGCGTCGGCTGCGACAGGGAGTTTATGATACCCCGAAACAAAGCTGAAAAGAACGTCAAAAGCGTTATAAAGGAGGCCGAGTCATAGCTGTGCCTTTATATCAGCTTTGACAGACCGAAAACTATAACGAAAGGACGATTGAAATGATAGACAAGATAAGAGTACTTGAAGAAAGATACAGCGAAATAAGCGAAAAGCTCAGCGAGCCTGATACTGTAAATAATCAAGAGCTTTACAGAGAACTTATGAAAGAATATAAAAACCTAACACCGATAGTCGAGAAATACAAGGAATACAAGGCGGCTGAGGATTCCTTTGAAGAAGCTCAGGCATTACTCGACGAGGGCGGGCTTGATAAGGATTTCAAGGAAATGGTGCAGGAGCAGTTTGAGCAGTCAAAGGACGATATGGCAAATATAGCCGAGGAACTTAAGATACTTCTCCTCCCCAAAGACCCGAATGACGAAAAGAACGTTATTGTCGAGATAAGAGGCGGCGCAGGCGGAGAAGAAGCGGCACTCTTTGCGAACTCGCTTTACAGAATGTATTCAATGTATGCAAACTCCCGCAGTTGGAAAACAGAAGTTATGAACGCCAACGAAACAGAACTTGGCGGCTATAAGGAAATATCATTTATGATAGAGGGCGAGGGCGCTTATTCAAGGCTAAAGTACGAAAGCGGCGTTCACAGGGTTCAGCGTGTGCCCGAAACCGAATCACAGGGCAGAGTTCATACTTCTACTGTTACTGTGGCTGTTCTCCCCGAGGCAGAGGACGTTGAACTTGAACTTAATGAAGAAAAAGACCTCAAAATAGACGTATTCCGTTCATCAGGCGCAGGCGGTCAGCATATCAACAAGACTTCATCTGCAATTAGGATAACCCACATACCTACAGGCATGGTAGTTGAGTGTCAGGACGAGCGCTCGCAGTACAAGAACAAGGATAAGGCGCTAAAGGTGCTACGTTCAAGGCTGCTTGATATAGCACAGCGTGAGCATGATGACAAGATAGCATCTGACAGGCGTTCACAAATAGGAACAGGCGACCGTTCTGAGAGGATAAGAACATACAACTACCCCGAAAACCGTATTTCAGACCACAGGATAGGGCTTACTATTTATAAGCTCGACAGTATATTAAACGGCAATCTTGATGAAGTGATAGATGCCCTGGCAACAGCTGACCAGGCAGCCAAACTATCAAAGCAGGAAGGCAGTAATTAATGGAAACTAAGCTTTTATCTACCGATGATGAATCATTAGAATATGCGGCAGAGCTTCTGAGAAACGGCAAGGTAGTCGGCATACCCACAGAAACGGTCTACGGACTGGGGGCTAACGCACTTGACATAAATGCAGTAGGAGATATTTTCAAGGCAAAAGGCAGGCCGCAGGACAACCCGCTAATAGTGCATATCAGCGAGCTTTCGCAGCTTGATGGGCTTGTAGAGGATATACCCGACCTTGCAAAGAAATGTGCCGAGGCTTTCTGGCCCGGGCCTTTGACTATGATATTCAAAAAGAAAGCAATTATCCCTGACACAACGAGCGGCGGGCTTGATACAGTAGGCATAAGAATGCCCTCAAACAAGGTAGCAAGAAAGATAATAAGTCTTGCAGGTGTGCCGATTGCCGCACCCTCGGCAAATCTTTCAGGCAGCCCATCGCCCACTACAGCTATGCACGTATTCAAGGATATGAACGGCCGTGTGCCCGCAATAGTTGACGGCGGAATGTCGGCAGTAGGCGTTGAATCGACTGTTATAAACTTTGAGGGTGACGGTATACGCATACTGCGCCCGGGATTTATCTCTAAAGAGGATTTAACTGAGATAACTGACAATGTAATAATCGACAAGGGCGTTTTAGAGCAGCTCTCCCCTGACACGGTGGTGCGCTCGCCCGGTATGAAATACCGACACTATTCACCCACAGCAGATGTTACGATAATAGATGCTGATGCCGATAAATTCAGAGCATTTATCAGCGAGCACGCCGACAGCGAAACAGTCTGCCTTGTTTTTGACGAGAGCGACTGTGAGGGAACAGGCCTTAGATTCATAAACTACGGCGCAAACAGCAAGCAGCAGGCACAAAGGCTTTTTGATGCATTAAGGGAGCTTGACGAAATAGGCGCAAAAAAAGCATTCGCACGCTGCCCCGAAAAGACAGGTGTAGGTCTTGCTGTATATAACAGGCTGCTGCGTGCGGCAGGCTTTCAGGTGATAAAGCTATGATAATAGGATTAACAGGCCAAAGCGGCGCAGGAAAATCAACTGTGAGCTGCACACTTAGCAAGCAGGAGGGCTTTGCAGTCATTGACTGCGATAAGATCGCAAAGCTGGTGACACAAGACGGCAGCCCTTGCAACGAGGAGATAAAAAAGCACTTTCCCGAAGCTGTGTCTGACGAACTGATACTTGACAGGCAGAAAATGGCGGGGATAGTCTTTTCAAGCAAGTCAAGGCTTAAAGAATATGAGGGGATAATCTACCCATATATAACACAGGCGGTATATGATATGATATCGCAGTACAGTTCCTGCGGCTATGGGGTCATTATTCTTGATGCGCCCACATTATTTGAGGCGGGAATTGATTTCATATGTGATATGGTCATAGGCGTTATCGCTGATAAGGAAATAAGAAAAGCAAGGATAAGACAGCGTGACAGCATATCTGATGAAATGATAGAAAAGCGCTTTTCATCACAAAGAGATGATGCTTTCTTCAAAGAACGCTGTGAACTTATTATTGTAAACGATTCTGACGAAGCAAAGCTGAGCGGCGAAATAAATAATATAATCAACAAAATAAGGACAATGGTAAATGGCTAAAAGAAAAAAACATGATTCGGCGAAAAGTGCCATTCTGGCGATAATTGCGGTTTGCATCGCCTTAGCGCTTTTTGCGTGCTATATTTTTTATAAAAAGAAAGGCTACATAGGACCGCAGGAGTTTACATACCCCACAAACTATGAGGAGTATGTGCTCAAATACAGCAGAGAGTATAACGTAGAGCCCGAATTCATATATGCGGTCATAAAGACCGAAAGCAGCTTTGATGAAAACGCTGTTTCAAATGTCGGTGCAAGAGGGCTTATGCAGCTTATGGAGGACGCCTACAGCTGGGTCAAATACAGGATAGACGACCAGAGCGAATATAACTTTGATGTTATGTTCGACCCTGAAACAAACATCAAATACGGAACATACTATTTAAGCTTTCTGCTTGAAAAATATGACGGCTCAATCGACCTGGCGGCAGCTGCATATCATTGCGGGCTGGGGCTTGTTGACAGCTGGATAGAATCCGGCACAATAGACCCCCAGAATTTCAGCGTTGACCAGATACCCGAGGAAAACGACCAGACAAGCCACTACATAAACAAGATAAACAAAGCATATGATGCTTACAAATCTATTTTAAAGGAGGATAAAAACAATGGAGAAAAAGGAAGCAAAAAGCAAAGCAAAGCAGCTTAAGGAAAAGCTGTTATCTAACCCCAAGAATTCGGGCCTTACTATGAGCGATGCAGAAATAGCAAAGGCTGACAAGTTCTGCGAGGGGTATAAGAAATTCTTAAACGCCGCAAAGACCGAGCGTGAAGCAGTTTGCGAAGCTGTAAAGCTGGCTGAGAAAAAGGGCTTTAGCGAATACGAATATGGCAAAAAGTATAAAGCAGGCGACAAGTTCTACTATGTAAACAGGAAAAAGGCTATCATTCTCTGCGTAATGGGCAAGAAACCTTTGAGCGAGGGCGTAAGGATAGCTGTAGCACATATCGACTCGCCGAGAATAGACCTTAAACAGCACCCGATTTACGAGGCTGACGAACTGGCACTCTTCAAGACACACTACTATGGCGGCATCAAGAAGTATCAATGGACTACTATACCGCTTTCTCTGCACGGCGTTATAATCAAGGCTGATGGCTCGGAAGTAACTGTAAATATAGGTGAGGACAAGAACGACCCTGTATTCTGCATTACAGATCTTCTCCCCCACCTTGCGACCGAGCAGATGAAGCGCCCTGCACCCTCGATAGTCAAGGGCGAGGAACTTAATATCCTTATCGGGTCAAGGCCTTTCAGAGATGATGATATTTCAGACAAGGTCAAGCTCAACATCATGTCGATACTCAACGAGAAATACGGCATTGTTGAAGATGATTTTATCTCGGCAGAGCTTGAAGCTGTTCCTGCTTTCGGTGCGGCAGATGTAGGCTTTGACAGAAGCATGGTAGGCTCTTACGGGCAAGACGACAGAGTTTGCGCATACCCTGCACTTGAAGCTATTCTTGACTGCAAGGCCCCCGAAAAGACTGCTCTCACAGTTCTTACCGACAAGGAAGAAACAGGCAGCGACGGCAATACAGGCCTTAACAGCTCATATCTCCCCTACTTTATATTTGACCTTGCAAAGACTCACGGCTTTGATGAAAGACAGGTAATCTCAAATTCAGAGTGTCTCTCTGCTGATGTAAATGCTGCATATGACCCCACATTCCCCGAGCCTACAGAGACTAAGAACGCCGCTCACTTAAACTACGGCATCTGCGTTACAAAGTTCACAGGCTCTCGTGGCAAATCGGGCACATCTGACGCATCTGCTGAGTTTATGGGCAGAGTAAGAATGCTGCTCGACAAGAACGGCGTTATCTGGCAGACAGGCGAGCTTGGCAAAGTCGATGCAGGCGGCGGCGGAACAGTCGCCCAGTATGTTGCAAACCTCAATATTGACGTAATTGACGTTGGCGTTCCCGTTCTGTCAATGCACGCACCTTTTGAGATAACCGCAAAGAACGATATTTACAACGGCTACAAAGCCTTCCTCTGCTTCTTTGAGGATAAATAATTGATATAATTGACCGTCGGCTTATGTCGGCGGTTTTCTTTTTGCCCGAATGCCTAAATCGACAAGCTTTTCTTTCCCTTTGAGCTATAATAACAACGAAGGGGGCGAGGGCGTGAAGATATATCTTGATATACTAATCATAACCAATATTTGCCTTACCGCTGTGTTTATCGAATGTACCTCAAGGCTGACTCACACTAAGCCCTCACGAAAACGAGTTTTGGCAGGCTCGGTAATAGGCGGTATATCGTCGCTACTTGCACTGTTATATGCCGAGAGCTTTTTTGAAGGCGTCATACTGGCGCTTGTAAAGCTATCCACGATAGTGCTGATTGTTTTTGTGACGTTCAATATAAAGGAAAAAATAAATCTTATAAGGTATTCGTTTATCTATATTCTTGCAAACCTCTTCTTTGCCGGTATCTGCATAATGTTTTGGAGGGTTGGCAAAAGCAGGATAATATACATAAACACTCTTACTATATATATAGATATATCGCTTTTAAAGCTTATGACGGCATCGACTGTTACCTATATAATACTATGCATCTATGAGTATATGCAAAGAAAAAGCTTAGACCCTTGCAAGAGTTATCATATTCTTCTTAAAATACAAAAGCTTGAATACTATCTGCCCGCTATAGCCGACACGGGGAATAATCTTACAGATGCGTTTACGGGAAAGCCCGTCGTGGTAATAGTTTCAAACGACTTATTCTATCATTTTGAGCTTGACAGGGCGGAGATAGCCTGTGAAATGGGGTTTCATTGTATCCCCTACTCGACTATTAACGGCGATGGGCTGATAAATGTCACCGACCGTGCAAGCGTTACAATAATTGACAGCAGTAAAAACCAAAAGAATATCGACTGCGCCGTAGGCATAATATCGGCAGACAATAACAGGGCAAGGGCTATTTTCAGCCCAAGCCTTATTATATAAAAGGAGACGACAGATGTGAGAATGAGTATAAGGCGGTATATCATAAGGATTTACAGGCTATTTATTGGAGATAACGAGTGTGTTGATTACATAAACGGCGCAGACCAGCTTCCGCCCCCTCTCGGGAAAGAGGAGGAAGCCAAGGTCTTTGAACTAATGAAGACTAATGATAAAAAAGCAAGAGATCTGCTGATAATACATAATCTGAGGCTTGTGGTCTACATATCAAAGAAGTTTGAATCCTCTGGTGTGGGAATGGAAGACCTTATCTCGATAGGCACTATCGGGCTAATAAAGGCCGTCAAGACCTTTTGCGTTGACAAAAACATAAAACTTGCCACATATGCTTCAAGGTGTATCGAGAATGAGATACTGATGTTTCTCAGAAAATCAAGCAACAGAAGAAACGAGATATCAATTGACGAGCCGCTCAACGTTGACTGGGACGGGAATGAACTTCTTCTTTCGGATATCCTTGGTGAGAATGACGACAGTCTGAGCGCAGGAATAGAAAGCGAGGTGGAGCGTGAACTTCTTAAAGGCGAGATAGAAAAGCTTGATAAAAGAGAGCGCACCATAATGGAAATGCGCTTTGGGCTAAACGGCAAAAAAGAGCTGACACAAAAGCAAGTAGCTGACATTGTCGGCATATCGCAGTCATACATATCACGGCTTGAAAAAAGAATAATCAAATCAATCAGAAAAAACTTAGAGAAGATATGCTGAGTAACGCTGTATAACGTCCTTTGTTTATGGGAATAATATCATAAAATGATAATTCCCGTAAAGAAAGGGCGTTTTTTATGAATTATTCAAAGGTGCAGATAACAGGTATAAACACATCAAAGATACAGGTCTTGACAGAAGATGAAAAGACAGAGCTTATCAAAAAAGCCCAAAAAGGTGATAAGACCGCCAAAGATAAAATGGTCATGTGCAATCTGAAGCTTGTACTAAGAACGATACAGCCATTTTTATCAAGAGGAGATGACCCCGATGATGTGTTTGAGGTGGGCACGATCGGGCTTTTAAAGGCTGTTGATAGATTTGATGTGAATATGGGAGTGAAATTCAGTTCATACTGCGTTCCGCTGATACTGGGCGAATGCAAACGTTACTTTCGTGACGGAGGAGCACTCAGAGTCAGCAGATCTGTAAGAGACACGGCATATAAAGCATTCAAAGCCAAGGAAAGCTATGTGGAAAAGTATCAGAAAGAGCCGACTATTGAGGAATTATCAAGACTGACCGATATACCGCAAAGAGATATTATACAATCACTTGAAGCAGTGAACGAGCCTGTTTCGATATATGAGCCTGTTTACTCAGAAGCAGGCGATACGCTATATGTAATAGACCAGCTTAGTGACCGTGACAATGCAAATAACTGGCTCGATGAGATAAACGTAAAGGAAACGATAAAAAAGCTGCCGCAGCGTGAAAAGGATATTCTGTATCTCAGATATTTTCTCGGCAAAACACAAGTCGAGGTGGCAAATTCCGTGGGGATAAGTCAAGCGCAGGTGTCAAGGCTTGAAAAGGGAGCTTTAAACAAGATAAAAAAGCAGTTTGAATTTCCATAATATGGTTATAACATTCGGCGTTTGTAAACTTTAATGTCAAATCATGGTTAAATGTGTCGCAAAACTTTGCTTTTTATGATTATTCATGGTATAATAAAGTGAAATATATATGTGGGAGATAAATACTATGAAACAAGAATTATATGCGCTAATTATGAAAAGCGAAAGCAAAGTCTTTGACGAATACGAAAAAGACCTTACCGATTATGGCTACAGCATCATTCGCTGCAACGCAGATAAAAAGGAGATAATAACACAGACATTGAAATACGACTGTGATGTCATCATCTTATCAAGTAATGGATTTGAGAGCGAAGAGGAATTGTTGGAGACGATAGCTTTCTTTGATGATGCCACAATAAAGAACACCCCTCTTATCCTCAATGCGCCCGAAAGTACAAGCCTTAAAATAGAAAGAGCCGCAGACAGATACAAATTCTTCTTCAACATCTATCCTACAGGCGAGAAAAGAAGTATAATTATGGAGATAGAAAAGAATGAATGCTTCAAGAGGCGGGATTGTGATGATCTTTTCTATCGTCTAAAGCATAAGGTGACATATGAATGCAGGTATATAGGTCTTAGCAAGAGCCACGAGGGTTTTCGGTGGATATCCGAGGCAGTTTTGCTGATAATATGTGACCCTCTCTACAAAAAGAACTTCTCTTGCGGCACTTACAAAGTGCTTGAAAACAAATATAACGCAACATATACCCAAATAGAGTCTGCTATAAGAAGATGCATGAACGAATATCAGGGCAGAATGGATCCGTATATCAAGATCTATTACTTTGAGCTTGATCCTAACTCAAACGGAAAATATACGATCACAAGCTTTATAAGCAAGATAGCTGAAAATATAAAGCTTACATATAATAACACATACAAAGCATTTATGGCTAATGTTGATCATGACAGGCGAAAAGTCATTAGTGAGTATTATAAGCTGTGATAGTAATAATCCCCCGACACGCTGAATATCATCTATAATAAATGATATGGAGGCGGTGTGTATGGTATGCACTCTGAGCGAGCTGAGAAACAAAGAGGTCATAAACGCAAGGACAGGACTAAAGCTCGGTTATGTTGATGATATTGAATTTGATTCGGTCACGGGAAATATACTATCTATCATCATATTCGGCAGACCACGGGCATTCGGGCTTATGGGCAGAGATCAGGATATTATCATAAAATGTGAAGATATCGAGATAATCGGTGAGGATACTATTTTGGTAAAATTCAGCGATACGGCGATATGCACAAAATCGAGAAGTATTACCGTCGAAAATTTGGCACGGTAATTTGCGATTTACACTTGAAAAATAGCTTGATATATGGTATAATATTTAAGCAATTCGCACGCATGGTTCTTTGCCTGTGGTTCCCTACGGGGTAAGGCAAGTAAAACAGGTCATGCGGAGGGCAAAAAAATAAACCAAAACAGGAGGTTACTACAATGGGAGTAGTATCAATGAAGCAGCTTCTTGAAGCTGGTGTTCACTTTGGTCACCAGACAAGAAGATGGAACCCGAAAATGGCACCTTACATCTTCACAGAGAGGAACGGTATCTATATTATCGACCTTCAGAAGACTGTAAAGAAGCTTGAAGAGGCTTATCTCTTCGTAAGAGACATTTCTGCTGAGGGCAAGGAAGTACTTTTTGTAGGTACTAAGAAGCAGGCAGGCGACTCTATCAAGGAAGAGGCTTTAAGAGCAAACGCACACTATGTAAATGCAAGATGGCTCGGCGGTATGATGACAAACTTCAAGACCATCAAGAGAAGAATCAAGAGACTTGAGCAGCTCCACGCTATGGAGACTG
>CADAGC010000084.1 GCA_902787365.1 uncultured Ruminococcus sp.
CAGAAGTTTTAGGAAGGGAGTTTGAGGGATAACCCTTTTTCAAAAGGGTTTCCCTCAATCATCATTATAGTTATTCTGTATCAGTACCCGTCTTAAAACTGCGGGCTATTTGTTATTATTTCGGGAAAACCGGCAGTGCTTCGAGAAAGATTATATCATCTCTCTTTGCGGCATCGCCCTCGGCCAGTACGGCCGCCTTGCCTGCGATAATGCCGCCCGCAGCTTCTGTGAGCCGCTCTAACGCCAGGAGCGATTCACCCGTGCTTATCACATCATCAAGTATCAGTACTCGTTTGTCCCTGATCTGCTCTGCATCCTCATGTGATAAATAGAGCGTCTGCTCATTTGAGGTGGTTATCGACTTTACACTTGATGATATGGAATCTGTCATATATAGCTTGATGGATTTTCTTGCCACCAGATACTTTTTGCCTGACTGCTTTGCTGCTTCGTATGCAAGGGGTATGCCTTTTGATTCGGCAGTGACTATTATATCAAAGTCGGGGCATTTCTTTAGCAGCGCCTCTGTGCATTTTTCTGTGAGTTCCACATCAGAATACATTACAAAAGCTGCTATGTCAAGCTTGTCATTCACAGCGCATAAAGGCAGCTCTCTTGTCAGCCCTGCGACATTTAGTGTGTAGGTCATTATAAAACATCTCCTGATAATTTATTCCTCGTTCTGTGTTTCTACCTTATTGATGTCCTCTGACTGGTCTTTTGTCAGGTCGAGGGTGGGGAACATCTGCGTTTCGGGCAGCAGTATGTTGAAGCCGTCTGTGTAGTCAAAGCTTACATCTGCTGTGTCGGCGCTTAGGTCAAGAACGTGCCCGCCGACGTTTCTGTCATCTGATATGAAGTGGAAGTGCCAGCCGACAGCGTTTAAGTCTTTCATATACTCGGGGCAGTAAAGGCCTACGACTGTGCCCTTTATGTCCTCCCATTGAAACTCTCTCTGGTCGGTCGCAAGCGCTTCTGCAAGGGGCTTGTAAGGCTCTTCCTGCTTAAGCTCGCTTCTGGCGTGCATTTTTTTAAATGTGCCGTCTATCCTGATGAAATAGAAACGGTTCTTGCCGAGGCTTTCGACCTTTTTGTCAAGCCTTTCCTTTAGATTATTTATGTCGGTCACGTCATTTATCTTCTTTTTCTCGTCTGAGTTAAAGAATGTCACGTTTGCAAAGGGTATCGTCTCGTCGTCGGGTGCTACCTCGATAGTGCCTTCGCTCGTTGCTCTGTAAACCTCGCCGTCAAGCATTATAAGCTCACCGTTGACGCCCTCAAAGGTGCCTATGCCTATGTCGCCCTTTCCCTTTAATTCTGCGACTGTCACGCTGCCGTAATAATCACCCAGCGTCAGCCCCTGCAAGAGCGATATCTGATAGACCGTTTCCTTGTCTGCCGTTATGTCTATAGCAGGGGAGCGGTCAGGCTCCTTGTATTTGTCTTTGAGTTTGTCCTCGGTCGAGTTCCCGCAGCCTGTGAGCAGCAGCGCTGCCGCAGCGGCGGAGAAAATTGCTTTTTTCATTGATACACTTCCTTATAAGAATACATATTTTAACACAAACAGCACCGCTAAAACATACATCAGCGGGTTTATGTCTTTTCTCTTACCGCAGGCAAGATTTATGACTACGTAAGATATAACGCCAAGGGCGATGCCCTCGGATATGCTGTAGAAAAGCGGCATAGCTATTATGCACAGGTAAGCGGGTATCACCTGCGTGTAGTTGTCCTCGGTGAATTTAAGGTCGCTTATTGATGAGAACATCAGGAAGCCTACCAGTATAAGAGCAGGCGCTGTTGCAAATGAGGGTATAGCTATGAATATCGGCGCTAAGAACATCGAGAGCAGGAAAAGCGCTGCCGTTGTCAGAGAGGTAAGACCCGTTCTGCCGCCTGCGCCGACACCTGATGCCGACTCAACAAAGGTGGTGGTGGTAGATGTGCCAAGTACCGCACCTGCCGATGTGGCAACCGCATCAGCCATAAGTGCAGGCTTGATAGCGGGCAGCTTGCCGTTGTCGTCGAGCATTCCTGCCTTTGAGCTTACGCCTATGAGCGTGCCGATAGTGTCAAACAGGTCAACGAACAGGAACGAGAATATAACTACGATAAAGCTGAATATTCCCGTGTCGCCCAGGTCGGCGTCAAAGCAGGCACCAAAGGTCTCGCCGAGCTTTGAGAAATCCGTCATCTTGAATGAGGGTATAAGCGTGAAGAATGCTTCATCATCGGGCTTGTAAAGGCCTGTCAGCTCGCAGATTATGCCGAGCGCCCATGTGCCGAATATGCCTATGAGTATAGAGCCGGGCACTTTCTTGATGTAGAGCACCGCCATTACCAGCGTGCCGATAAGTGCAAGCAGCGCACATATGCCTGCCGTATGGAAGCTCTCTCTGAAGTTGATGAGCGAAACGAGCGTTGCCGAGTCTGTGGAAAGGCCTGAGTTCTGCAAGCCTATAAAGCATATGAAAAGCCCTATGCCTACCGAGACTGCACGCTTTATGGTAAGCGGTATGCAGTTGAATATCGCTTCTCTGACATTGGTTATCGAGAGGAACACGAATACAACGCCCTCGATAAACACCGCCATAAGCGCCGTCTGCCACGAATAGCCGTTTGTTAAAACTACTGTATATGCAAAGTAGGCGTTAAGACCCATGCCTGCCGAAAGCGCAAAGGGGAGGTTTGCCATGAGCGCCATGCACATAGTGCCTATGAATGACGCTAAGCAGGTAGCTAACAGTACGGCAGTCGGGTCCATACCCGTGGCCGAGAGAATGTTCGGGTTTACCGCAAGAATGTAGGCCATAGTCATAAAGGTCGTAAGACCCGCCATTATCTCGGTCTTGACATCTGTGCGGTGCTGCCTGAGCTTGAATAACTTTTCAAACATATACATTCCTCCTTATGCTTTATATTCTGCTATGTAAGGGAGATTTCTGTAGTATTCGCCGCAGTCGAGCCCGTAGCCTATCACAAAATTATCGGGTATTGTAAAGAGCGTATAATCCGCCTTAAAATCCACCACCCTGCGCTCGGGCTTGTCAAGCAGGGTCAGCACCTTTAGCGACAGGGGATTTCTGTCTTTGAGCCTTTGGTGTATCACCTTGAGCGTTCTGCCCGTGTCGATTATATCCTCAACTATCAGTACGTGATAATCGCTTATATCCTGCGCAATGTCAAGGGTGATGTTCACCTGCCCCGACGAACTTGTGCCCTCAAAGTAGCTCTGTGCCGCCATAAAGGCTATCTCGTGGGGGATCGTTATGCTTCTTGAAAGGTCGCCCAGAAAGATGAATGCGCCCTTTAGTATGCTCACAAGCAAAAGCGGCTTGCCTGCATATTCACGGTCGATTATCTCACCGTATTCTTTTAGCTTTTTGTCTATCTCATCTTTTGAAATGAGCACCCGCTCGATCCTGCCCTCAAATTCTTTTTTATCGGTCATTATCAAAGCTATTTCCCCCTTTTAACTTATTAATAAGGTATAATAATATTATATCACACGTCAAAAATCCTGTCAATACTTGTCACTACCCGCCGCACTTGATATTTGTAAACAAATCTGCTATAATGGTAAAAAGCCTAATAATACGGAGGCGATAAGAATGATTAACTCACTACCCGAAAACATACGACACTATATTGAGGGCAAGCCCTTTACCACCGACAGCACAGGCCTTTCACAGAGTGAGGTGTATGTTTTTGATACAATGGTGCTCAAAGTCGAGCCTATGAAAGAGTGGATATTCGCTATGATAAGCGTCATGAACTCCCTTGAAGGAGTGTTGCCGCTGCCGCATATGATATATCACGGCGTCTGCGAGGGCAAAAGCTACCTGCTCACCGAGCGTGCAAAGGGCGTTATGGCCTGCGATGAGTTCTATATGACCCACCCCGACCTGCTGCTGCCCGTGCTTGCAGAGAGCCTGCACAGACTGTGGGCGGTAGATGTGAGAAAATGCCCCCGTGAGCGCAGCCTTGACACCGAGCTTGCAGAGGCAAGAGAGCGCATACAGGCAGGCCTTGTTGATCTATCAAACAGCGACTGCGGCTTCGGCACGCCCTATGAGCTGCTCTACTGGTTAGAGCAGAACAAGCCCGACCCCGAGCCCTGCGTTTCTCACGGCGACCTCTGCCTGCCCAATATCTTTATCGACGGCGACAAGCTGAGTGCCCTTATCGACATAGGCGATATGGGCGTAGCCGACAAGTGGCGTGATATCTCGCTTCTCTACCGAAGCTTGAAGCAAAACGCCGACGGCACGTTTGGCAAGGTGTATAAGGGCATCGACCCCGAGCGCTTGTTTGACTATATCGGCATAAAAAAGGACGAGAAAAAGCTTAAATACTACCTGCTGCTTGATGAACTTTTCGGTTAAGGGGGATATGATATGAAAAGGTTGTTTGCAGTGATCTCTGCGGCTTTGCTGCTGTGCTCATGCAGCGGCAAAGATACCTCATCACAGACTATAGAAGACATAATGAGCGAGGCAAACGAGATAAATCAGACCGACGATGACGAATACGCCTGCCTGCCCGATACGGTAAGGCTTGATGATATGTATACCCGTGAGCTTGAAGCGCAGGACGGGGATATAAGCTACGACAGGCTTGGTGTGAACTTCAGGCTGCCCGACGGCTATAATGCCTATATCTACGAGCAGAATGACGAAAAACGTCTCGACGACGAACGCAAGGCAGCCGAAAAAGAGAACAGAAAGCCAAAGGAAATAGAAACTCACGAGCCGAACAAGACCTGTATAGCGGCGATATTCCTTATAAACGGCAATTTCCCGTACTCTCACGAATATGTGAGGGTGGGCTACAGCACAAGTATAGCCGCTCAGTTCCAGCCGCTCTCCTGGTGGGAGGAACACCCCGAGTATGCCATATCGCCCATACAGAACAAGGCTGATTTTGTAAAGCTTTTAAAAAGCGATATTGACAAGCTGACCCCTGCATTTATCGCAAACGAGGGGCTTGATGCCTATAACTACACAGGCCTTGATGCTTCACACAGAGAATGGCTCGAACTTGGCATCAAGACAAATGATGTGGACAGCATACCCGAGATTTTGAATGTATACAATACCGCAAATGTCTTTCGTGAGCCAGCCGATGACAGCAGTGTGGGTGAGATAAAGTGTGAGCCTGTCGAGCTTGACAGCGGCTATTTCGGCGTGAAGCTCGCCTATGACATCAAGCGTAACGGTATAGCTATGGATAAGGAGGTCTACTGGCTTTTAGACCCCGATGCGCAGGAGGATATCGCATTTATGCGCCGTGTCGAGTTTTCAAAGGATAAGGGCGCAGTCTGGCTCACCGAGCCGCAGACGTTCCTTGAAAGCTTCAAGATCACCACCCCCGACTATGCCAATAAGCAAGACCCCACAGACTATTTCGGCATCTGTCAGGTAGAAATAAAAGAATAATAACAAAGGTATCGCCCACAAATCGTGAAAGCGATACCTTATTTCTTTATTCGTTATCTTCTGTGCTTTTTCCTTGCTATTTTGAAGCGGTACATATTCTCGTCCGCCTCTGAGATAAGCTCTTCAAAATCCACATCACCGCTGCCCAAGGTGCAGCCTATGCTCGCACTTACCGTGAACGGCTTGCCATCATCTGCCGTCAGCTCGCTGAGCTTGTCGCAAAAGCGCTTTGTCAGCTCATCGCCGTCAAAGCTGCCCTTGTCACGCAGCCCTGCTATGTAGAACTCATCACCGCCCGCACGGGCGCATATATCGCCTTCCTGCGTGATGCCGAGCGCTGCTTCTCCCACACGCTTTATGCCGTAGTCGCCTTCGCTGTGGCCGAAGGTGTCGTTTATGTACTTTAAGCCGTCCATATCTATCACGCCGACGTATATCTCGTGCTCGTCATCGAGCCTGCTCAGAAGCTCATCAAGCTTTTCGTACATACCACGCCGATTGAGAAGACCCGTCATCTTGTCCTGTCTTGAGAGTATCACGAAGCGTTCTTTGGTCCTTGTCATTTCAAGGGCATTGTTTATGAATCTCAGCCAGTTGCTGTATACAAGGTTGTATTTGCTGTGATCACACAGCTTTCTCTGAAGTACTGCATACCCCAGCGATTTTTCTGAGAAATGTATCGGAGAGAAGTAAAATGCATGAGGCTCATCACTTTCTTCATACATCTGCGGTATCATATCGGCAGTATCGAAAAGTACGCTTTTATCGGTGCCTGCAAAGCTGTTATCATCAATGTTTGAACGTCTTACCACCATACGCATCTTGTCGGGGTAGCCGATAGTCTTATCTTTTTTTGTGTCGAGCCAGTCATCACGCAGACAAAGCGAGAAGCAGTCAAACGGCATTATGATATAGGCGGCCTTTAATATGTTGACGAGACAGTCTTCGGGGTCGGTAGAGGCGGCGAGCTGCTCGGGTATGTAGCTTTCCATAAGCAGGCCTATGTCGATATTATCCTTGAACACCTCTTCGGTGTAATATCTGTTCCTATGGTATATAAGCGTCTGGATCGAGCGCTTTGTGCGCTTTATATCAGGCGGGCAGCCGCAGCTTTCTCCTATGTGCAGCATATCGTTAATATTTTTTTCAAAGGGCAGTATCTCCTTGCCGGGATCAATGATCCTGCGCAGATGGTCTACTGCCGCAGCACCGCAAGATGCAAAAGCTGATTCTATCGATGTGAGCGAGACATCAGCCAGTGCTGCTTCTTTGTTTGCCTCAAAGCCCAGCACACATATATCATCGGGGATCTTTCCGCCAAGCTTGATGTATTCGTCTATAAAGCCCAGCGCCATATGGTCGCTTGATGCTATTACGGCATCAGGCTTTGATATAACGCCGTTTTTGATGTCCTGAGCAAGCTGTATGCCGCTCTGATACCAGAAATCACCGTATATTATGTGTTCTTCCTTTACGCTAAGGCCGTGTTTATTTATCTCATCGATCATGACCGAGAGCCTCTGCTCGGCTTCATAATTACCTTTGAAGCCTGTCAGCAGGCATATCTCTTTGCAGCCGTGTTTTTCTATGGCGTGGCGGCAAAGCTCACGCATTAAGATATCATTGTTGCAGGTAACTGTATCAAGATCCTTATATGGGCTGTTCACGCAGACCACAGGCACATTTGCTTCTTTTGCCTTTTTGTATATATTCTCGATCAGCTCCATAGTATTATCTCTGATAAGATTTACAGTATCTACAATGACACCGTCAAATTTGGTAAAGTCTATCAGTTCGTATATATTGCGTTCACCACGTTCAAAGTTGGTGAAGAAATTGTTCATGATAACCATTGATGCAAATTCTGCAACATTATAGCCGTATTTTTCACATTGAGTGAAGATACCCTCGCAAAGGCGCAGAGGGTGCATAGTATCGGGGGTGATAGTGATAAAACAAATATTCTTGCGTGCTGCCATAAGTGCCACCTCATTTGTTAATCGTTCTTAACTATTAGAAATATTATAGCACAATTCTTTTGAAAATGCAACTATTAAAACAATAAGAATATAAGAACGGGGTTAGTTATTGCTAACTATGTTAATTAGTTGGCCTCGCCTAACAATTTCTGAATAATTCGTTAATCTTTTCTTCAAACCCTTGCATTTTTCTCAAAGTGTGTTATCATTATTAATGACGGGAGAGGCACTCCCGCACATGAGAAGAATAGCCGTTCATTCGGCAATCATAATTGAGGAGGATATTACTATGGCTTACAAGATTTCTGATGAGTGTATCGCTTGCGGCGCTTGCGCTGAGGGCTGCCCTGTTGGCGCTATTTCCGAGGGTGACGGCAAGTACGTTATCGACGCTGACGCTTGCATCGACTGCGGCGCTTGCAACGGTGTTTGCCCCGTTGGTGCTCCCCAGGCTGAGTAATTCAATAAGCTCACAAGGCCGTCCGAGTTTTCGGGCGGTCTTTTTTTGATGTAAGAGTTAAGAGGTAAGAGATCACTATGATATATGTGAAAAATATAAAATTTAACGTTTATCATTAAAAATGTATTGACAAACGTAAATTCATCTGCTATAATATGATCATACCGGTAAAGTAATATCTTTTGGAGGGTGATCTTTATGAAACTGAGAAAAAACGCAACTGTGGAGGAACAGTACAGGTCAATATGCAAGTATATATACGGCTATTCACTCGGCGGCGAGGCTGTGCTGGCGATTTTGTCGGCGGCAATGCTCGTGTCGCTTGTCGGGCAGCTTGTCGGCGGCAGCTTTGGTGATATGTTCAAGGGCGATGACGGCATATGGCATACTGTTTACTACACCTACTATGTGCTGCTTTTTACACTTGCTGTAAACTTCCTGCGTGTTACATTCAAAAGACTCACCAGCTCAGACAGCCCTTTCCGCACAGAGATAGCAAAGGGCATGAGGGTGCTCAGCCGCATACTCGTCTGGGGAGGTGTCGGCAGTATGCTGTTAAGCCCTACGCTCAACCATATAAACCCAAATGTCGGCGCACACGGCTTTGACCTTTTCGGTTTCGGCATAGGCATAGCGGGGCTGATGTTCGATGCGTTCTCGCTCATATTTGAGTATGGGTGCAGTTTGCAGCAGCAGGCTGACGAGACACTTTAAGGCGGTGCGCTATGGCAATAATCATGCGCCTTGACAGGGTAATGGCTGATAGGAAAATGTCGCTAAATGAGCTTTCCGAGAGGGTAGGGGTGGCAAACGTCAACCTCTCAAAGCTAAAAACAGGCAAGGTGAGCGCTGTGAGGTTTTCTACGCTTAATGCGATATGCAAGACCCTGCGCTGCCAGCCGGGGGATATACTGGAGTATGTTGATGAGGAAGAAGAGTAGTAAAAAGACCGCCTGCGGGCGGTTTTTTATTGTAATAATATCACATTTTTTACGTCTATATAAGTGAAAGCGCTTTTAAAACGTAACGGAAGGAGGCGGGCGCATGGATGATAAGGAACTTGTTTTGATGTATGAAGCACGGGACGAAAGCGTGTTTCCCAAAACGCTTGAAAAATATGGGAGATATGCACGCTTTATCGCTGACAATATCCTTAGTGACGAGCGTGACGGTGAGGAATGCGTAAATGATGCACTTCTTGCTGTGTGGAACAGCATTCCGCCTAACAAGCCCGACAGCCTTAAGGCGTATATAGCAAGGCTTGTGCGCAATACTGCGCTTGACCGTATCAGAAAGCAAAGCGCAGATAAGCGCAGAGCCGACAGACTGTCCGATGCGCTTGGTGAACTTGAAGAATGTGCGGGCGGCACAACACCCGAGGAGGAACTTGATGCAAAGCAGCTCAAAGAGCTTATTAACTGTTTTGTCGGTACGCTTGAAAAAAAGCAGCGTATAGCTTTTGTCAAACGCTACTGGTATCTTTGCACACCTGCTCAGATAGCCGATGACCTTGATATGAAGGTCAATGCCGTGAATGTTATGCTTCACCGCACAAGAGAGCAGCTGAAAGTCTTTATCAGGAAAGCGGGGTATGATGTATGACCGAAAGACAGATATTTGATATGATGAGCTGCCTTGATGATGAATACATTCTTGAGGCAGACATAGGAAAACGGAGGACTAAAAAGATGAAAAAGCTTTTTATAGGGATAATGGCGGCAGCGGCAATAGCCGTTACGGGCGTTGTCGGCGCAGGTGCGGGTTATATTGCAAATAGGCAGAACAGAGCAGTAGACAGCTTTCTTGGTGAAAGCGCTGCCGAACAGGTAGATAGTAAAGGCGGATTCAGAGATATAGTTATAAGCACCGAGCATATTGATGTGACTATTGAATCTGTGCTTTTTGACGGCAGCCTTGTTTCTGTATCGGGTACAACAACGCCCAAAGATGATGAGGGCAAAAGGCTTATTGATAACCGTGTGTTTATCGGTGTTAATGGTGAAAAGGCACAAGAAAATGGCATCGAAACAGGCGGCGGAAGTACCGAATTCGCCTCTGATGTTGATTACAGCTCACAGCTTGATACCTTTTTTGTCTGTGACGAATATGACAGCCTGACATTGCCGATGTGCATAGGCTATTATGATGGCGATTATAAGGTCATTAAGGATTTTGAGCTTAATATAGTGAAGAATATGAAATGTGTTAAGCTGTACAATAAGAAAAATGAGTTTGTCAGAATAAGCGAACTCGGTTTGATAACTAACGGATTGACACTTGATACTCCGTGCGATAATATCAGCTCACGACCTATTAGGCTTGAATTCAAGGACGGAAGTGAGAAAGAAGTTGATGCTGCGGCAGCAAACCTTAGTATATCATTAGATTCGTTGTATCTTGATCATTTTGAAATGAACTTTATGGAGTTTGTAAGTATAAATGATGTGACAGCAATAAATATAGGCGGTACACGCTTAGAAGTCAAAGCATAATACCACACAAAGCCCGACAGCCCTGAACTGAACTGCCCCACATTGTGCGTACAGCACAAAAAAGCCCCTATGGTAAATAAAAATTAAGCAACGAACTGGCTTCGCAATTCAAGCGGAGTCAGTTT
>CADAGC010000085.1 GCA_902787365.1 uncultured Ruminococcus sp.
CTCTCATTCAGCCCCGAGCTGAACACGCCCCTTACATTGTCGGTGGCCGACTCGATAGTGCCGTGCATATACAGGTCGCACACACCCTTTTCGAGGTTTAAGATGTTTGTGGCTATCGTCTTGTCGTTATTCTGCTGTTCGTTCATGGTAATACCCCCTTATTCGCTTAAAAGCCCGTAAAAGCGTGAGAAAAGCTCTGCGTGCCTGCGCTCGCAGTCGTGAATGGTGCTCTTAAGCCTTTCGTCCTGCACCCTCTGCTGTGCATCATGGCACATCTGCCAGATGAATTTTTCGTGCCCGAGCACATCTTCGATATAGAGAAGCTCTTTATCGGTCATATCTAACCGCCTCCTTAAAAGATTATGTCTTTAGTATGGGCGGCAATTGGCAGATTATTCATCTGTAATGATTTGTAATGGTTTTTTTATTGTTTTTCGGCGGCGGCGGGTGTATAATTATCGCAGAGGTGATGTTATGGAGATAAGAAAAGACCGCCTTCGCACAGCTCTTTTGTTGTGGGTGCTGTTTGTTATAATAAAGGCCGCGGCTGTATTCAATGCCTTTTATATGTATAAAGGCACGCCGTGCCGTGAGCGGCATACCGCCGAGGAGATACTTTTCAAATCCACACCGCTTACGGTTGCTCTCGACAGCAGCTCGGTCACGCTGCTGACCGTAGGGCTTGCCGCAGATTTAGTGACCGTTGCTTTGCTTACGGCTCTTATGTTCCTTGATAAGAGCAGGCTGCAAAGGGTGCTGTTCATCGTCTGCTTTGTGCTCGGGCTTACATATGTTTTATATCTTGTGCTTGTGCCGTTTTATATGGCTATGGGTGTTGCTATGCCTATGGGCGGTGAAAAGATGCTGCCCGCACTTCTGCCCGCCATAGCTGTTATCTTCTATGCCAAATGCTATAAAAAAGCGTGAATTTTGAAAATTTGGTAAAAGTGAAAAAATACTCTTGATTTTTCGGCTGAAATATTATATAATAGTATTTGGAGTTGTTAAGTGTTTAACAGCAAGACGTATCCGTTTATCGGAAATATTAAATGAGAGGTGTCATATCATGGCAGGTTTAAACAAGGTAACAGTTGAGGATCTTAATGTCAAGGGCAAGAAGGTTTTAGTCAGAGTTGACTTCAACGTTCCGCTCAAGGACGGCGTTATCACAAACGATAACAGAATCACAGCAGCACTCCCCACTATCAATAAGCTCACAGAAAACGGCGCAAAGGTTGTTCTTTGCTCACACTTAGGCAAGCCGAAGAACGGTCCCGAGGCTAAGTTCTCCCTTAAGCCCGCAGCTGACAGGCTCGCAGAGCTCGTTAAGACAAAGGTAACATTCGCAGCTGACGATACAGTAGTAGGCGACAACGCAAAGGCGGCAGTTGCAGCTATGGCTGACGGCGAGATCGTTGTTTTAGAAAACACTCGTTTCCGTGGCGACGAGGAGACAAAGAACGGCGAAGCTTTCGCTAAGGAGCTTGCAGACCTCGTTGACGGCGAAGTTTTCGTTATGGACGCTTTCGGTTCTGCTCACAGAGCACACGCTTCCACAGCAGGCGTTACAAAGTTCGTTAAGGAGACAGCAGTAGGCTATCTCATGCAGAAGGAGATCAACTTCCTCGGCAACGCAGTTGAGGATCCGGTTAGACCTTTCGTAGCTATCCTCGGCGGCGCTAAGGTGGCTGATAAGCTCAACGTTATCAACAACCTCATAGAGAAGTGCGATACACTCATCATCGGCGGCGGTATGGCTTATACATTCCTTAAGGCACAGGGCAAGGAAGTCGGCACATCGCTCGTTGACGATACAAAGCTTGACTACTGCAAGGAGATGATCGAGAAGGCTGCTGCTAAGGGCAAGAAGCTTCTCCTCCCTGTTGATACAACAATCGCTAAGGCTTTCCCTGATCCTATCGACGCTGAGATCGAGGTTTCCGTTGTTGATTCCGATAAGATCCCTGCTGACCAGATGGGTCTTGACATAGGCACAAAGACTGCTGACCTCTACGCTGAGGCTGTAAAGAGCGCTAAGACTGTTGTTTGGAACGGTCCTATGGGCGTGTTCGAGAATCCTATCCTTGCTAAGGGTACTATCGCAGTTGCTAAGAGCCTTGCTGATACAGACGCTACAACAATCATCGGCGGCGGCGACAGCGCAGCAGCAGTTATCCAGCTCGGTTTCTCTGATAAGATGAGCCACATCTCCACAGGCGGCGGCGCTTCCCTTGAATACCTCGAGGGCAAGGTTCTCCCCGGCATAGATGTTATAGCTGACAAGTAATTAAAGACCATTTTCAGGGGCAGGCGGACGGGCTTGCCCCTTTTTGTATTCGGGAGAAGAGATATGACAAAAAATGCTTTTAAATACGCTCTGTTTATCTTCTGCGCTTATAATCTCGTTATCGGCTTGACTATAGGCACTTTCTGCTATAAAGATGAGGGCGCTGTCTTTACGCCGATTTTCAGACAGTGTATGTCATTGTTCAACGGTATCGGCGCCGCTGTTATGGTCGTGTGGTATATCTCAATACGCCTGCGGCAGCGTGAGTCTATGAAGATATATAAGCAAAAGGGCATATGCGATGAGTATATAGCCGCTGTCAACAAGCGAAACAGCAAGCTGACAAACCTCGAACTTTTAAACCTTGCAAACTCGTATATGCACCTTGAGCGTTTTGAAGAAGCCGAGAGGGTATTAAACGGTATGCCGGGCGAGTCGCTGCTGCATGGCCCCTCTAAGCCATACTACTACAAGACCTATATCTGGCTCTATCTCAACACGGGACGATACAGGCAGGCACTTGATATATTCGATGCCTCGCACGACCTGCTGGAGAAGTATTTCGGCGGCGAGGGTGCGGCAGGCAGCTCGTTCTATGATGATGCGGCACTTTGCATGGCGGTAAGGGGTGACTTTGCCGCTGCCGACAGATACCGCAGTTTAGCGGTGCAGGCAGTATCAAACCGCCCGGAAAGAGCCTACAACCCCTATATGATAATGGCCGAGCTGTTTACGATTGACGGCAACGAGCAGGAGGCTGTGCGTGCTGCCCAAGCCGCAAGGCAGGCGGTGTTTGCCTGCCGGAGCTTCAAATACCCCTGGCAGCGTGATTCTGCCCTGAGAACCATAGATATGGGCGTATCCCTTGCAAGAAAGATAAGGGCACAGCTTTACGAGCGCCCGCAGCAATAATGATATAAAGACACCGCACCCATTGCGTTTGCAAAGATGTGCGGTGTCTTTTTTGATGTATGAGAATGGGAATAAGAATTCCGTGTTTATCACCTGTTTATCATTGACATTTTTGTAAACTTATGATATAATTTTAGTATGAGTAATTATGCGCATTAGCCGAAGGAGAGTAGCTGATGAAACGAATAGCAAGGGGCTTTGCATTGATAGTCTCGGCAGCCCTTACTATGGGGCTGTGCTCGTGTACGCTCACAAGCTTTTCGGCGGAGGGCGCACTTACGGCTCCAAAACTGTCAGAGCAGCAGAGCAAGATACATAAAGCCCTTATCAACAGCGTGGGCGGCAATATAACCCTAAAATATCCAAGAAACGGCGAGAACCGCTCTGCCTATGTTATAGCCAATATCGACGACGAGCCTGAGAACGAGGCGCTGGTGTTCTATCAGTATTCCTCGGTGATAAACGGCTCTGAGGGGATAAGGCTCAATCTTCTTGATACCGATGACGAGGGCAACTGGCACTCGGTCAAGGAGCTTGCGGGCGCAGGAACTGATGTTGACAGGGTAATGATATCCTACGAGGGTGGCAGCAAAACTGCTAATATCGTGGTCGGCTATCAGAATATAGGCATATCTGACAAGACACTTGAAATATACCGCTACCACAGCGGCAGCTTTGACAGGATAGGCTCTGAGAGCTATACTCTTCTCGAAGCGGCTGACCTTGACGGCGACGGGTATAAGAACTTTATCACCGTAAAGTCTTCTGTTGACGAGAACGGCTCGCCTTCGGGCACGACTGCGGCGCTGCTGCGGCTCGGTAATGATGAGATAAACACAGAGAACACCATAACCATGTGCGACAACACGGTGGATTACGTAAGAAGCACGGTAGGCAGGCTGGAGGATAATTCCTACGGCGTGTATATAGACGGCATCAACTCAAAGGGCGAGCTGCAGACTGAGGTTTTGTTTTACCGATACGGCGCTTTGCAAAACCCCGTGGCGCAGCGGCAGTCTAAGCTTGCCCCGCAGACATCGAGGCTTCCGGGCTATTATTGCGGCGATATTGACGGCGACGGCGTGGTCGAAATTCCGCACACTTCCGTTATGAAAGGTTATGAGACGATAGCCCCCGAGGATAAGCTTTACCGCACCGAATGGCGTGTGTATAAAGATTTCTACGAGCTTAAGCAGAAGTATTCGGGCTTCTACTCGCTCTCTGACGGATATTTTATGAACTTTCTCTCCCGCTGGGGCGATGATGTCACGGTCAAGAAAGACTCGCTGACAGGGGAGTATGTATTCTACCGCTACACGGGCGACATATCAAGCGATATGACCGAGCTTATGCGTGTGGCTGTTCAGTCAAAGAGCGACAGCCAGAAGCTTTTAAACGACGGCTACGAGCTTATAGATGAAAAGGGTCAGCTCGATTTTCTTGTAAAGCTGCCCACAGACAAGCGTGAGGCGCTGATACCTACGCTTGATGAAGTAAAGAACAGCTTTTTGATAGTGTAAATATATAAGACAAAACGTATCTTGATGTGAAAGGTAGGTAATCAAAATGAAAAAGGTTCTTGTTTGCGAGGATGAGGATTCTATTAGAGAGTTTGTGGTCATCAACCTCAAGCGCAGCGGCTATGAGGTAATAGATGTTGACTGCGGCGAGGAAGCCCTCAGAGTTTTCGAGGAGCAGGGGAACTTTGATGTAGCCTTACTCGATATAATGATGCCCGGCATCGACGGCATGAAGGTGTGCAAGAAGATTAGAGAGAAGAACACCACTATGGGCATTATAATGCTCTCTGCCAAGTCGCAGGAAATGGATAAGATATCATCTCTTATGATAGGCGCTGATGACTATATCACAAAGCCTTTCTCAATATCAGAGCTGATTGCGAGGGTTGATGCTGTGTGCAGGCGTGTCGGTATGTCTCACGCAAAGCCCGAGGAGCAGTCGCTGCTCACTTCGGGGCCGTTTACCCTCAACCTTAAGAGCAGAACGGTCTACAAGAACGGCAAGCAGATAGACCTGACACAGGTTGAGTATCAGATAATGGAGTATTTCTTCAAGAATCAGAACACCGCCCTTGACCGTACATCTATCCTTAACCACATATGGGGCGAGAGCTACTACGGCGATGATAAGATAGTTGACGTTAATATAAGAAGAATAAGAATGAAAATAGAGGACGAGCCTTCAAGCCCGAAGTATATCCTCACGATATGGGGCTTCGGGTATAAGTGGAGTGCTATGAATTGAGTGTGAGTAAGATTTGAAAATAGTCAAACTTGGGCGCAGGAGCATCACCACACACTGGCTGATAAACGGCGTGGGCGTTATAATAGCCGTGCTGCTCATCATAGAGGTGCTTCTGATAGTGTCGATAAGAAGCTATTACTACAGCACGGTAAGGCAGTATCTGAGCTCAAAAATGAACGTTATAACAGGCTCTCTCGAAGGTGATAAGGATCAGTCGGTAAACTTCAACGCCGAGATACGCTCGCTCGTTGCAGGGTATGACGAAAAGGATAAGATAGAGCTTATGGCCATAGACCGCACGGGGCAGGTGGATATAACTTCGTCGGGCTTCAAGCCTGTCGAGAAGAGCTTTGCCGACTATGAGAGTGCAAAGACCTCGTCTAACGGCAGCGGCTATGAGGTCTACAGAACATCTACTGGCGAAAAGGTCCTGGCCTTTACTACCGTCTTTTCGATAAAGGGCTGTGAGTATGAAGCCCTCAGAATGATAGTGTCTTTAAGCGAGATAGACCGGAAGGTCTTAAGCTTTGCTGTTATGATAACGCTGATAGGCGTGCTTATCATACTGATAGTGTTCTTCTCGGGTATGTTCTTTATCAAGGGCATAGTTCACCCTGTTATCGAGATAGGGGACGTGGCAAGACAGTACGCTAAGGGTGATTTCTCCAAACGTCTTGAAAAGCAGACCAACGACGAGCTGGGCGAGCTGTGCGATTCTATAAACTATATGGCAGACGAGCTGTCAAACACCGAGGCGATGAAGAATGAGTTCATATCCTCGGTATCACACGAGCTGCGAACGCCGCTTACGGCTATCAAGGGCTGGAGCGAGACGATGATGAGCATTGACGACAGAGAGACCTTTATCAAGGGTATGCGTGTAATCACCAGCGAGACCGAAAGGCTTTCACAAATGGTAGAGGAGCTGCTCGACTTTTCACGTATACAGGACGGCAGGCTCTATCTGCAAAAGGCGAAAATGGACATTCTTGCCGAGCTTGGCGAGACTGTGCTTATATATCAGCAGAGGGCTAAGGCCTTGGGCATAACCCTAAACTACTACGAGCCTGAGATGCTGCCCTTTATCTACGGCGACAGAAACAGGTTAAGACAGGTGTTTATAAACATTGTCGATAACGCCATTAAATATTCCGACAAGGGCGACACCGTGTCGGTAGAGGCATATCAACAGGACGACAGGATAGTTATATCCGTCTCCGACACAGGCATAGGTATAAGCAAGGAAGACCTGCCTAAGGTAAAGCAGAAGTTCTTCAAATCAAACCAGACACGCCGAGGCTCGGGTATAGGCCTTGCAGTTGCTGATGAGATAGTCGGGATGCACGGCGGCAGCCTCGATATAAGGTCGGAAGAGAACGTAGGCACAACTGTTATAATGGAGCTGCCCTTTATCGACGAGGGAAACTCGGCCTCGGGAAATGATAAGAACGTAAACGTAGAAATAATCTCGACAGACAATAAAGAGATATAGAGAGGACAAAAGAAACTATGAGCAAACAGAGCCCGAATGAGAAATTCAAGGCTAAGACAGGCGGTCAGGCGGTCATTGAGGGCGTTATGATGAAAGGCGTTAAGAAAGAAGCTATGGCTTGCAGGCTGCCAAACGGTGAGATCGACCTTGAAGTGTGGGACTTAAAATACACCGCTGACAATATGCCCTTTTACCGCAAGGTGCCGTTTCTGAGGGGCATATTCGGCTTTGCTGACAGCCTGATAGACGGCTACAAGTGCCTTTCTAAGTCGGCTGACAAGCAGATGACCGATGATGACGAGGAGGAAATGACAAAGTTTGAAAAATGGCTCACCGAAAAGCTTGGAGACAAGCTGATGCCGATAGTTTCGGGCGTATCAATGGTGCTGGGGCTAGGCATAGCGGTGGTGCTGTTTATGATATTCCCTGCATTTATCTCAAAGCTTATAGATAAGCATATAATCGCACTCTCACCCTTTGCAAAGAACTGCATTGAGGGTGTGCTAAAGATAAGCATATTCCTCGCATACACAAAGCTTACCTCGCTTATGAGCGATATAGCTACTACTTACCGCTACCACGGCGCAGAGCATAAGTCGATAGCTTGCTACGAGAGCGGCGAGGAGCTGACGGTCGAGAACGTAAGAAAGCAGGTGCGCTTCCACCCGAGGTGCGGAACAAGCTTTATATTCTTAGTGCTTTTTATCAGCATATTTGTGTTCACTGTGGTGGGCGTGCCGTGGGATAATATATTTATAAGAATGGTGTTCAAGCTGGCACTTCTGCCTGTTATCGTGGGTATTGCCTATGAGCTTATAAGGCTTGCAGGCAGGCACGATAACATCATCACACGCATTATATCAGCCCCCGGCTTATGGATACAGCGCATAACCACCAGCGAACCGAACGACAGCCAGATAGAGTGCGCAATAGCGGCGCTCAAAGCAGTCATTCCCGAGGACGGGGAGGAAGACAGGTGGTAAGAGATATATTTGAACATGCAGTAAAAGCCTTAGAGCAAAGCGGCAACGACAACTCACGCTTTGACGCAGCGCAGCTGTTTGAAAAGGCCTTTGGCGTGCAATATGAGCTTGCAGACAAAAGCGCCCCTGCCGATGAAAAGGCGGCAGGGCTTTTTAATGGGTATATAGAGAAGCGCCAGAGCGGCTACCCCTTGCAGTATATCCTTGGCGAGTGGGAGTTCTACGGGCTGCCTGTCAAGGTGGGCGAGGGCGTGCTTATACCAAGGCAGGACACCGAGACGCTCGTTGAAACCGTGATACGCAAAAGCCGCACACAGCGACCCGTGATAATAGACCTCTGCTCGGGCAGCGGGTGTATAGCCCTTGCCCTTGAAAGAGAGCTTTCGCCCTCAGCGGTGTATGCAGTCGAGCTGTCAGAACAGGCGGCAGAGTATCTTAAGCAGAATATAGAGCTGAACACTTCAAAGGTTAGTCTCACGGTGGGTGACTGTCTTGACAAGACGGTTATCGACAGCCTGCCAAAAGCCGATATCATAGTCTGCAACCCGCCATATCTGACGGGTGATGATATGCGCTCGCTCCAGACAGAGGTGACGCATGAGCCGCAGAGTGCGCTCTACGGTGGCGAGGACGGGCTTGACTTCTACCGTGACATAACCCGTGCCTACAAGACACGCCTTAAGCACAACGGTATGCTCGCCTTTGAGGTAGGTCACACACAGGCAGAGGAAGTTATGGAGATACTAATTCAGGCAGGGCTTGAAGACGTGCGAGCCTACAAGGACTACTGCGGTATCAGGCGTGCGGTGGTGGGCTTTTATACCGAGGGACAGAATGTCAGGGTCTATTAAGAATGCATAATGCATAATTAAGGTGTCCTGCTTCGCAGGACGGATATTTCATAGTATAAATGCTGAAAACACGCATAGTTTAGCTGTTTGATATAAACTGACGGGCATAGTAATTATGCATTATAAATTATTTTCAACTGTCCAAAAAAAGATACCCACTTTTTTGAAAAGTATGTTATAATATATATGAGGCAGGGGAGAGACCCCTCGTGACACGTGAAAGGAGAAGTAACAATGGCTATCGACAAGAAGAAAAAGGAAAAGGAAAAGGTAGTAAAGATAACTGATGAGGCAGAGAAGCAGAAAGCCCTTGACACGGCGATAACTGCCATAGAGAAGCACTTCGGCAAGGGGGCTATCATGCGCCTTGGTGAGGATAAGGCTATGGACGTTGAGGCTATATCCACAGGCTCAATGACCCTTGATATGGCGCTGGGTATTGGCGGCGTGCCGAGAGGGCGTATCGTTGAGATATACGGGCCTGAGTCTTCGGGTAAAACGACTGTTGCGCTGCACATTGTAGCAGAAGCTCAGAAGCTCGGCGGCAACGTGGCATTCATAGACGTTGAGCACGCTCTTGACCCCGTGTATGCAAGAAAGCTTGGTGTCAACATAGATGATATGCTCGTATCACAGCCCGACTGCGGTGAAGATGCTCTCTCAATAGCCGAGTATCTCGCACGCTCAGGTGCAGTAGATGTTATCGTGCTCGACTCTGTTGCTGCTATGGTAACAAAGGCCGAGATTGACGGCGAAATG
>CADAGC010000086.1 GCA_902787365.1 uncultured Ruminococcus sp.
AAACGAGCGATGCTATCTTTTCACGAAGCTCGTGGATATTAAGCCCCTGCCTTGCGCTTACCTTAAAGCGCTCGCCGTCGGGTGCGCTGTCGGCAAGGTCACACTTATTGCCGACCAAAACATAGGGTATCTTCTTTTGCTCAAAGAGCGAGATCAGTTCCTTTTCGCACTCGCCGAGGGGCTTTGTGATATCTGTTACAAGAACGGCGATATCTGTGCGATTTAACACCTGTGCTGTGCGGCGCACACGCATAAGCCCAAGCTCGCCCTCATCGTCAAAACCTGGCGTGTCGATTATAACAACAGGCCCAAGCGGCAGCAGCTCCATAGCCTTTGTTACGGGGTCGGTAGTAGTGCCGGGGGTGTCGGAAACGACAGCAAGTTCCTGATTTGTGACCTTATTCACAAGGCTCGACTTTCCCGCATTACGCCTGCCGAAAAAGCCTATATGTACCCTCTCGGAAGAGGGTGTGGAATTTAGTGATGACATGGCTAAAACCTCCGGTTTTATTAAATGCATAATGCATAATTCATAATGCATAATTGATGTATCGGCTCACGCCGATGATATGGCCATTCGGCCTATTAAAAATACAAATGTAAGTATATCAAAAAACGTATGGTAAGACGCCCGAATGGGCATACGTCCGCCAAAGGCGGACACCTTAATTATGCATTATGCATTTTGCATTATACATTAAAAAAGCTGTTTCCTACCCAAATAAAGCAAGAAACAGCTATAGTAAGCCTATGAATGATTTCTCACTTTCGCCTCAAAATGCTTTTCGGCGTCAGATAGATAAAATATTACGAGGGCGAGTAAACGGTCTTAGCAGTAACGCCGTCAAGTCTTCCTATCTTTCCGGCTATAGTGTTGATATCGTTTTGCTCGGCGTCTATCGCTATGGATATGATGTTTATCCCCTTCTGCCTGTAGGGAATCCCCATTCGGCCTATTATGCCGTCTGAGTATTCGTGCAAAATGGAATTGACCTGCGACACACTTTCCTCATTTTCGATTATTATGGCTATCACAGCCACTCTTTTTGACATAGTTTTCTCCGTTCTATCGGGTGTTGCCCGTATTACCAGGAATCCTCACAGTCGGCTATCATTTCCTTGACCTCGGGGTTATCATAAAGGCCTAAGTCGAAAAGCTTATCCGCCTGCCTTTTGGTGAGCTTGCCGCTTAAGGAATAAACAAACTGCCCGTGCTCACGCTGTGTGCCGTCCCACGAGTCGATAATTTTGAGCCAGCCTGCCTTGCCGAGAGTTCTCTCGGGGAGTGAAGAGCCGGGGAAATACTTATCGACTATCATCTGAGCGCACTTTGTATGGGAGGTGTAGTCACAGGAGTATGTATCGCCCTCGGGCGACATCCAGCCAAGCTTGAAAGTATCCTGATTCTTAAAAAACATCTGCTCGAGCTTAAGGGGCACGCCCTCGCATTCGACAAAGTGGTCAAACATATAATCATTCTCGGTGAAGGTATAATAGCCGCCGTCGCCGCCTATAACAACGGGAAGCTTATCCTCGGTGATTATACCGTCAAACTTTGTGCCCTTAAGGGATTCAAGAGTTTCGTGATAGTCACGGTAATAATAGCCGGTCTTTGACCTGTAGATAGCGTATTTTGCCATGACTTCACTCTCCTTTCCGAAAACTCTGCCCGCTCAGGCATACTACGCTGATTATAATTATAAAATATATTATACCACTATTTAAATAAACAATCAAGTACAAATTATGAATTTTGATAAAAAATCCGAGATCATTTTGTTTAATATATAAATTTTAACACTATGTAAATTTTCGGGTAGGTTGTTGTTTATTTTTGTGAATTGTGTTACAATATATTTAAGGCAATACCGCACGACCATTGTATGTCAGATGCGCTGACAAATTTTTCGTCAGATTGCCTATATCCGCCGCAGTTTTACTGGCGTAAGACAAGGGTGGATTTGGGCGATATGACGGAAAATTTTCAAGCATATGGCATACAAAGGCGTAAGCCGTTGGTTGTGCGGTGTTGCCTTAATGTCAGCTGAAAAAAGTCGGCGGCAGGCATCATAATCATGCGTTATATCAGGAGGCAGTTATGAGAATAATAGTATTTTCCGACACTCACGGCAACATGAATGTCATAGATAAAATAATAGCAGACAACCCGTTCAGCAACCACTTCATATTCTTAGGCGACGGTATGAAAGAGTTTGAGATAATCAAGCTCAAATACCCCGACAAGAAGTTTTACTGCGTGCTTGGCAACTGCGATAAGGGCGGCGCCCCCGAAGAGGAGGTCATAAACATTGCCGCCACCAAGATATATATGACCCACGGGCACCTCATAGGCGTTAAGGAATCGCTTGACGAACTTAAGAAAAACGCCAAGGAGCACAGTGCTGATGTTGCGCTTTTCGGACACACCCACGAGCGCTATTTCAGCTACGAGGGCGGGCTTTTCATCTTAAACCCCGGAAGTGCCTCACAGCCGAATGACGACCTGCCGCCGAGCTATGCGTTTATAGACATCGGCATTACGGGCGTTGGCGGCACGCATATTGATATTGTCTGATAAATCAAGTACATAAAAGAGGACTGCAAGTACGCAGTCCTTTTTTTGTTTTGTGTATTTAATCACAGCCTGTCGATTATCTCCTTGACCGCCTTTTCTGCGGCCTGCACTTCAAGCTCAAACTCGTGGGCGGAAACTCTCATCGCTCCCCCGCCTAAAATTATCACCTGCTCGAGTCTGTCAGAAGTGGCAACACGCACACGGTGGTCTTTTGAAAGCTTGTGCGCCGTGCGCTCGATGTAGGTGTCGGCAGTCTCGGCTTCCTTGGTGTAGACTACCGATATTCCGATTGCATAAAGCCACGGTAGTTAGCCATAATGTTCACAAGCTCTGAGCGTGCAAGGTCAAGGCTCTTGTCGGCAAGCTTTTTGAGCCTATCCCACGAATAGATTATATTATACCCGTCAACAAGGATATACAGCGGCCCCTTAGGCACGGGGCGTGGCTTTTTGTTATCAGATTTCGGCGGGTCTTTTGGGGTGTGCATCTTGGCGTTTTCCTTGCGCTCTATCTTGCCGTAGGTGCGCTCGAAGATCTGCATAAGCTCCTCATCGGCGGCGGCACGCCTTACAAACGACTGCGCCCTCGACTGTGTCTCGTAGGCCTGCTCGTCAAGGGGCTTTTTCGGCTCGTCCTTGATGTGCATAAGCTCTTTTGCTTCGTTCCACGGCACGCTGTGGCCTGCGCCGTGCGAGCAGAAAACAGAATCCGCAGTATTGACAGTGTCGCTGTCGGGGTCATAGCCTATGCGCTCTATCACTTCATCGGGGTTTTTGCAGATGTCGTAGCCATCGGCATTGGTGAAAAGCCTCCCCAGACCCTTAGTATAAGCCGCCACCTCGGTATGGTAAAACCTGAGCGCCGACACGGGGGCACGGCCTGTGATAACAGCCTCATCGCCCTGCGCTTCGGGCGGCTCGCAAGTTCCGCCGAAAGTGTCGATATCAGTCAGCGCCCTGCCCACACAAGCGGCAGGGATCTCCAGCCTGAAAGCATAGTAAGGCTCTAACAGCACACTCTTTGCATAGCGAAGCCCCTGCCTTACTGCACGATATGTCGCCTGCCTGAAATCGCCGCCCTCGGTGTGCTTCAGGTGAGCACGGCCTGCGGTGAGGGTTATCTTCACATCGGTTATGGGCGAGCGGGTGAGCACGCCCTTATGTATGCGCTCTTTTAAGTGAGTCAGGATAAGGCGCTGCCAGTTCTTTGCCAGTTGGTCGGTGCTGCACTCGGTATCGAACACAAGCCCGCTGCCTCTCGGCAGGGGTTCTAATCTAAGATGCACCTCGGCGTAATGACGAAGCGGCTCAAAATGCCCTGCACCCATAACGGTGTCCTCGATAGTTTCACGGTATGCAATACGCCCCTCACCGAATGTTGCCTCAATGCCGAAGCGCTCTGAGATACGGCGCTTTAGCACTTCAAGTTGCACCTCGCCCATAAGCGACACATAAAGCTGCCTTGTCTGCTCATCAAAGCCTGCGCCCAGCGAGGGGTCTTCGTCTTCAAGGGCTTTAAGGGTGCGCAGCATAACGTGCTCATCGACCCCCTCGGGCAGAATTACCGCATAGGTGAGCACAGGCTCGAGGACAGGTGCAAAGCTCTCCTCCGCCGCACCGAGCGCCTGCCCGATACTGCAAGCCGACAGGCCTATCACAGCACACACCTGCCCCGAAAGGGCGGTCTCGGTGTTCTGATATTTCTCGCCGTTATAGATGCGTATTCGGCTTATCTTTTCACTATGCTCCTCACCCTCTTTATCGGTATAGGTAAGGGTATCACGCACCGAGAGCGTGCCGCCCGTTATGCGCATATGGGTAAGCCTTGCGCCCGAGCCGTCGTCGGTTATCTTGAAGACCTTGGCGCCGAAATCGTCAGCGCTTTTTGGCAGAGTGACAAGGGAAGAAAGCCCGTCAAGGAGCTTCTCTATACCCGTAAGCTTCAAGGCCGAGCCGCAAAAGCAGGGTATCACCTCACGGGCGGCGACTGCGTGTTTTATGCTATCGTCAGAGATATCGCCCGATTCAAGATACTCCTCCATAAGGCTCTCACTCGTCACCGAGAGGGCGTCGAGCAGCTCGTCACGGGGGGCTGTCATATCAACACACCCCTGCGAAAGCATAGCCTGACAGGAGCGCAGAGCAAAGCCCTTATCAGCGCCCGGCATATCAGTCTTATTGATAAATATAATCGTGGGCACGCCGTAGCGCTTTAGCAGCCGCCAGAGGGTGCGGGTATGGCTCTGCACGCCGCCTGTGGCGCTTACCACAAGTATTGCCGCATCTATGACAGACAGGGTGCGCTCAGTCTCCCCCGAAAAGTCAACGTGGCCGGGGGTATCGAGCAGGGTGAACGATGTATCTCCCCACTCAAAGACTGCCTGCTTTGAGAATATAGTGATTCCCCTGTCACGCTCGATAGGGTCGGTGTCGAGAAAGGCGTCTTTATGGTCTACACGGCCGAGCTTGCGTATTGCGCCCGATTTATAGAGTATCGCCTCTGAAAGCGTGGTCTTGCCCGAATCGACATGGGCAAGCACGGCTATTACACAATGGGTCATGGGGGGCTCCTTTTATAATTCATAATGCATAATGCAAAATGCATAATTATGGTCTTCTGACAGCTGAATGGTCATTGATACTAATTATAACATATATCGTGGCAGTTAGTCAAATAGGGTTTTATCTTTCCAATACAAATCTTGCAAGTTCTACATTACCGTCTTTTTCGGTTGACTCGATACGAAATCCGCATTTTTCGGTATAGAACTTCACATTTTGCTTCTTGCTTATGGGTGTTACTAAAGTAAGCCTCTCCCAGTCTTCATACAAGGTCTTTACAAATTGTATAGCCTGTGTTCCTATCCCTTTGCCCTGATACTCGGGAATAACGCACAAACAGCCGATCTCATACGCTCCGTTCCCGAGCTTTATACAAGAAACACAGCCGACAGGCTCATTATCGCACAGTATGATATGTTTGAGATATTTGCTTATCGACGCTTCCATTTGTTCTATCGTTTGCCCATATCCGGGGCAAAAACCATACCTAATATGATCGTCATAAAAGGAAGAATTATAAATTCTGATCAAAAGCTGTGCATCTTCCAAAACAGCTTGCCTGTATTCTATCATCGTAATGTATCAACTCCGTTAATCCCGATCAGTCGTACTAAGAAACAACATAAAAAACCATAGGCAATACCGCATGACCATTGTATGTCAGATGCGCTGACAAATTTTTCGTCAGATTGCCTATATCCGCCGCAGTTTTACTGGCGTAAGACAAGGTGGATTTGGGCGATATGATGTTATGCTTATAAAATGAAAGTTATTTATACTCTTTCGCAATCATTCTCTCGATAAATGCTGCCTTGGGCAGGGGTCTGTCGTAGAAGAAACCCTGCACGATATCGCAGCCGTTTTCGAGCATGGTGCTTATCTGGTCTTCGCTCTCGACGCCCTCTGAGATACATTCAAGACCCATTTCCTTAGCCATTTTTACAACGTGCGAGAACATTACACGCCTCGGGCTTGTGTCGCTGTCGGTCTTCAGGGGGATAAGGCTCTTATCTAACTTGATGACGTTCCAGGGTATCTCACTTATAAGGTTAAGCGACGAATAGCCTATGCCGAAATCATCAACTGCTGTGGAGATGCCTGCTTTTTGCAGACCGCTAACCACACGCTTCAAGTCCTTGAACTCAACGTCCGTTGTTGTCTCGGTAAGCTCTATCTCTATGTATTCATGCGGCACGCCGTGCTTGTCGATAATGCTTATGATATGGTCAACAAGGTCAACGTCTATCATATGCTTGCGGGAGAGGTTAACTGATATCCTCACCACCTCTTTGCCATCGGCAAGCCATTTCTTGATGTCGGAGCATACGTGGTCGAGCATATAGAGGTCGAGCTTGCATATATCAAGGCTCTGCTCATAGGTGGGTATGAATTCCTCAGGCTTGATTATCTCGCCCTCACGCAGCCAGCGGCAAAGCGCCTCTGCACCCACGAGCCTGCCTGTATGTATATCGACTTTAGGCTGGTAGTATATGAGGAATTCCTCGTTTTCAAGTGCCTGCGGGAAAAGCCTCTGCAAGCGCATAGTCTTGTCCTTGCGCCTTTCCATTTCGGCGCTAAAGAACACAATATCGTCCATACCGCCAAGTCTTGCGGCCTGCGCTGCGGGCATAACACGGTCAAGCACGCTGGAGGGCGAGCTGTAGACAAAGCTATCGTCCATTACCAAAACGCCTGCGGTGGCATATACCATTATCCTGTCGCCGTATGAGTTATAGGGAACGGCGCAGCCACGAATATGCTCTAAACTCTTTTCGAGCTTGTCCTTAGAGATAACGCCTATAAAGTTATCGCCGCCCATACGGGATATAAAGCCGTCATTACCGACGATATCTATAAGCTTATCGACAAAGCCACGCATTACAACGTTGCCTCTGTCTCTGCCGATCTGCTGATTAATCAGAGTAAAGTGACGCAGGTTGAAAAAAACCACAGCATTGCCTTTCAAAAGCCCCTGCGGACCGTTTCTCTCGATATATTTTATAAAGTAGTTGATATTGAGATAGCTGCTGTCATCATAGAATGTGCGCTGCTTTGCCACCTGCAAAAGTGTGCTGCGGCTCACGGCAAGTATCATAACGTTTGTGAACAGCTCGACGTTGCGCTTTGTTATCTCGTCCCACTCATCGCTGTCGGCAGAGCGGTAGATTATAGTCTTTGTAACGCTGTAGGCTTCTGTTACTACCCTGTCAACATGAGCCTCGACCGACTTAACGCCCGAATCGTAGCAAACTATAGTCCTGCCGTCTCCAAGGGCTTCGGCACGGGGGTTATCATAAAAGCTGGTAGCGGTCTTAGAAATACCCAGGTATTTACAAATGGGCGCAATAACGCTGCTGATACTTTCAAGGTCTATCTCTCTGTGTTGTGTAATACTATGCAGAAATTCTTCAAAAAGGGCATAGAACTGACTGTCCATCAATGTGCCTCCGTTTTACGTCTTTATCATAAAGCTTCATTATTTACATTTAGCTATAATTTCTCATTAAAACTATTATACCACATTTTTAGTTTCAAATCAATGCACTTTTTGGTTGATTTTTTAATTTATTGTTTGTGACCAGCCGACAGCTTGCACAAAAACTTGATTTCCAATTTGTGTAAATAGCCGACAAATGTAAGCTATTAACAGAAAAGTAAACATTGTTAGTACCGTCTAACAGTACACAATAACGTACAGTAATGTGATTTACACAGTCGCTCGTTCATAATTGCTTGACGGGAATATCAAAAAAGTGATATAATGATTCCGAGGTGATGAATATGCCAAACAACATAAAAATAGCAAACGAGACTATCAGGATAACAAAAAACGGCTTTTATGAGCTTGACGGCAAGCGGATCGAGCTTTTATGTGATGACCCCGAAGATGTCATCGTCTACTCCCCCGAAGCGGGGCAGGCGCTTGTGAGCAAGACAGCCATTCCCGACGAGGGCAGGCTATGCGATATCACCGTCACCAATGAGGACAGCTTTGCGGCGGCTTCACGCTTTGAGCGACCCTTTGTTATGAACTTTGCAAACGCCCACCACCCCGGCGGCGGTTTCAGATTAGGCGCAAATGCGCAGGAGGAGGCGCTTTGCCGCTGCTCGACACTCTATGCATCGCTCACCTCACGCAAGGCTCATGAAATGTACCGCCACAACAACAGTCTGCGGCACCTTGAATCGGACTATATGCTGTTATCTGAAAACGTCTGTGTTTTCAGGAATGAGAGATACGAGCTGACAGACAAGCCCTTTACGGCTGCTGTAATAACTATCCCCGCACCGAACAGGCACGGTGCAGCGGCCTTTACATCTGATGAAAAGATAGCCGAAATAATGACCCGGCGCATACGCATAATGCTCGCTGTCGCCGCTGACAAGGGCTACAAGAATCTTATCCTCGGCGCATGGGGCTGCGGCGCATTCGGCAACGACCCCGAAAAGGTATCGGGCTTCTTTAAAACGGTACTCATTGGCGAGGGCTTCGGCAGGCTGTTTGACAATGTATGCTTTGCGGTATACGGTAGGGAGAACGGGCGCAATATCACGGCGTTTCGTGAGGCGTTTATGTAATGGAATGAGGAACTGCATTTTTGCGCCTACCAATAGATAAAATAGTATTTTTGAATTGAGGTGTTTATCATAAAAAAAGACAGAGCGAAAAGAAAAAATTCGGATAGAAAAGTCGAGATGCTATTTGATGATACAGAAGCAAACGATGAACGCTATCATAAAGCAATTCTTTCCGGCCTTTCAACCGAAGATGTAGACAGACTATACAACGAAATATTCGGTGAAACTCTTGATGAAACCGAACAGGAACAAGTGGATTTTTAGATCAAAATGCATATTACAATTAAATACTCATTGACTACAAAAAGGGGCTGCAAACCAAGCAGCCCCTTGCTTTTACCTACAACCCAAAACTTATAGTCAGCGCCGAGTTTATCTCGTTCATGGCACGGCTGTCGAGCTTGCCCATGCGCTCACGCAGGCGGCGCTTGTCGAGCGTGCGTATCTGTTCGAGCAGCACCACGCTGTCACGGGCAAGGCCGCACCCTCTGCCGCCTATCTCGATATGAGTAGGCAGTCTCGCCTTGTCGTGGCGTGAGGTTATGGCCGCCGCTATCACGGTGGGCGAATGTTTATTGCCCACGTCGTTCTGAACTATAAGTACAGGTCTCAGCCCGCCCTGCTCCGAGCCGACAACAGGGCTTAGGTCAGCATAATATATCTCTCCTCTTTGCACAGGTGATGTCATAATGATACCTCCGTTTCATTCAGCTAAATCTGCTAAATCTATTATAGGCAATTTCCTGCTGTTTAAACGGGGAGCAGTATATATTATGCAAAAAGAGCGGCAGGGGTGAATGCTCTAAAGCAAAACCCGCCCCCGAAAGATACTTGACCTTTCGGGGGCGGAAGATTATTATTTATACTGTTCTCTTATGCTGTCGAGCATTTTCTTTGCTTCATCAACTGCGCTCTGGGGCGAGAGTATCTGCGCTCTGTCGCCGAACTTGAACACCCAGCTGAAGAATGTGGGCGAAAGCTCAACGTCGTGCTCGATGATAAAGTGGTCGTTGCCGTCTCTTCTGGAAACAACTCTTTCCGAGAAACGGTCGATAACAGCGTCCATAAGAGAGTTATCAAACCTTATCTCAACGTGCTCGGGCTTGCCGGGATACATCTCGAAAACAGACGACTGCTGGTTCTTGATAACTGCCTTATCGTAATCTGTGAACTTATGCCTCGGCTCATCGGTAACGCTTACAGCTGTCATTCTGTCAACTCTGAAATACTCTATCTCCTCACGCTTATAGTTATAGCAGATGAGGTAGTAGTTATTATCGTTATAGGCAAAATAGTAAGGCGATACCTTATACACCTCACCGTCGTGACGAAGCAGCTGCTTCTTGTCGGGGTTATATGTATAGTACTTGAACTCAATGTTCTTATTGCCCACTATGCCCTCATTTATAGCATTTATATTATAGTAGACCTGCTTATTCACCGTCTTGGAACGGTTTCTGATAAAGAAATCACGGGTAAGGCTCTTTGCCTTGAATTCGCTGGTAAGGGTCATAAGCTTATCAATAAGCTCCTTGGACTTGGTCTTTGTAAGGAACCTCGATGAAGCTACCGCATCGACAAGGAACATCAGCTCCTCGTCCTGGAAAAGCCTTTTGCCGAGAAAATATGCATTTGAATGGCCTACCTTGGTAGTGATGATATCCATACCCGAAGCCTGCAGGGTATCAATATCGTCATAGACCGTCTTTCTCTCACACTTGATATTCTGGTTGCCGAGAATCTCGATAAGCTGAATACCCGTTATCGGATGCTCCTCATCGGATTTTCTCTCAAAAAAGTTCTTCAGAAACAAGAGCTTCTGCTTCTGCTTTGCCTGGCTTGCCATTTTCAGTTTCCTCCCCTACTCGATTTTTTCATCCTGTCCTTTACCTCGACCTTTGAGCCGTCGGGCTCTACGATAGTTATGCTTTCAAGCTGCGCTCTTAGATTGCCGACTACAGATTCCCTGTACTCGCTTCTGAGCTGCTGACGCTCGAGATGCTCCTCCTCGGTGAGTTCTCGCTCTCTCGCTATCCTTGAAAGCTCGCTTATCCTGTCAAGCTTGGCTTTCTCCATACTTTTTACCGCCGTTTCCCCGTAAAATGCGCCCCGCCCCGAAAATGAGCATTAAAAAAGAGGACACCAAACAATGCCCTCGTCATTTTTGTTGGACAAGCAGCACATTTCACTTCTTAAAATTTTTACACACAAAGCACTTTTTTATTAGGTAAATCTTTTTATTTTTCTTGTTTTTTACCCACTTAAAAAAGCAGTACAAAACAAAAAACTTATTCCGAAGTACGATTTTTTGTAATTTTTATTTTTTTTAGTCGCTGTTTCGGGCATAATTTTTCTGTCTGTTCACCTATTATACCACAAATTTTTCCTCTTGTCAACGTTATTTTGCACAAACAGTCCAATTAAATCCCCACAATTAGCACAAAAAATAATAATTTTGCGTCAGGTATTGACTTTTTCGCAGAATATGGTATCATATTATTAGAACATATGTTTTGCATCATCAGATGAGGCACAAAGCGGACGATCCGGATTCTGCTTGTCGCCATATTAGTGTAAGAAGCGGGAGGCGTGAGCTCAGCTTCCCCGAATCTTACAAAACGAAAAGGAGGAAAAATTGAAAGAACTTATAGAAAACTACAAAGAGCTTTTAACAAAGATAGAAGAAAGGATAAACTACATAACATCACTTATGAGGTCGGCTGATTCAAAAGAGAGCCTTAAGAGCTTACGTATAAGAAGAGATACATTAAAAGAGGAATACGACGACCTTATATACGCTATGAAGTGTATGAGCAAATACTCAGACCTTGACAGCTCACATACCGTGATAAGGGAAGTGAATGCTGTATGAGCGGAAAAACAAGAGCAAGGAGACTGCCGGCAGAGCTTATTTTTGCAATAACATCTGACGGCGGCGTGCAGGATACCGACAACCATTCGAGCCTGCGGGCAAGGCTATGCGCCGAGCTTATAAGAGACACCTGCACAAACGGTTTGACTAAAGCCCAAAAATGTTATATAATATTATACTACAGGGACGGGCTGACCATGCAGCAGATAGCACACAAGCTGGGCGTCAATAAATCCACCGTATCACGCACCGTTGCTGCGGCACGGCGAAAAATAGAAAAGTGTGCAGAGCATCTTGCAGCCCTGAGATAACACGGAGGAAAAGTCAATGACAACACCGATATGTGACTATGTAACCGAATATGCTTTAAGCGGCAAGGCAAGGCTTCATATGCCGGGCCACAAGGGCGTGACGCTTCACGGGCTTGAGCCATTTGACATAACCGAGATAGAGGGTGCGGGGTATCTTTATTCCGACACGGGCATTATTGCCGAGAGCGAGCAAAACGCATCTATCCTGTTCGGGACGGGGCGCACGCTCTACTCTACCGAGGGGTCATCACTATCAATAAAGGCGATGCTCGGCATAGCCGTGACCTCGCTCAAAAAAGAGAATGAACGGCCATTGATACTCGCCTGCCGCAACTCGCACAAGGCATTTCTTGATGCAGCCTGTCTGCTCGACCTTGATGTGGAATTTATAATGCAGAGCACGCCCTCGCCTTCGCTGTGCCAATGCTTTATAACACCAAATGACGTAAGGTCAGCGATTGAAAGCTCGCCAAAAAAGCCGCTTGCTGTTTATGTGACAAGCCCCGACTACATGGGAAACATTCTTGACATAGCAGGCATAAAGGCTGTATGCAAAGAATACGGTCTTCCGCTGCTTGTTGACAACGCACACGGGGCTTATCTTAAGTTCTTAAAAAAGAGCCTGCACCCGATAGATCAGGGGGCGGATATATGCTGCGACTCGGCGCACAAGACCTTACCCGTCTACACGGGCGGAGGGTATCTGCACATAAGCGGAAATGCCGACGAGAGGTTTTTTGACGACCCGAAAGGGGTAATGTCGCTGTTTGCTTCAACAAGCCCCTCATACCTTATAATGCAGTCATTAGACATATGCAACAGGGTGTTATCGTCAGAGTTCCCCACCCTGCTCGAAACTGCCGTTTCAAAGGTCAAACAGACAAGGCAGGAGATAGCTGACATGGGCTTTGACACCTTAGGCAAAGAGCCAATGAAGCTGACCATACTGCCAAGGGGCTTTGGCTACACGGGCGACGAGCTTGCAGCACATCTACGTGAGAATGACGTTGAATGCGAATACTCAGACCCCTACTCGCTGGTCTTAATGCCCTCGCCATACACCCCCGACAAGGACTACGAAAGGCTGCTCTACGCCTTATCGCTATTAAACAGAAAGCCGCCGATTGAGGGCTTACCGTTACTCACGCCCAAGCCCATTCGGCGCATGAGCATAAGAGAAGCGATGCTGGGGCGTGCCGGAATGGTACCAACAGGCGATGCTGTCGGCCTCATCTGCGCCCGAACTGCCGTTTCCTGCCAGCCGTCGATACCAATTGTCACGGCGGGCGAGGAGATAACAGAGCAGGCGGTTAGGGTTATGAGGGAGTATGGGGTTGAGAGGGTGGCAGTCACAATATAATAAAGCAACACGAGGGCCATACCATAAAAAGTATGGCTCTCTTTTATTCAAAAATGCCGAAATCTTTTTAAAGGCATTTTCCCCCGAAATAATCCCCGAAACTCAGGAAACAAATAAACTGGAAACGGCTTATCAAAAGCTTATCGCCTCTGCACAGATAGACTTTGACGGCGAAAAGAAAACTCTTTCACAGCTTTTCCCATACAAGCAATCTGCAAATGATGAACAAAGACGTGCCGCATGGCTTGCAGAAAGCAAATTTTACAGTGAACACGGCACTGAGCTTGATGAAATTTTTGATAAACTCGTACACCTCAGACATCAAAAAGCTATTAAACTCGGCTATAAAAATTTTGTAAAGCTTGGCTATCTCCAGATGAACAGAAACTGCTATGATGAACATGACATAGAAAAATTCAGAAAGGCTGTTGTAAAATATATTGTTCCCGTTGCAGAAAGGCTCTATCGTGAACAGGCTGAAAGAACGGGACTTGAATATCCCCTTACATTTGCAGACGCTGCTTTGAGATTTCGTGACGGCAACCCTAAACCGCAAGGTTCTGCAAAAGATATTCTCAAAACTGCTAAAAAATTCTATCACAAACTTTCCGATGAAACTGCCGAATTTATAGATGTCATGTATGAAAACGATTTGATGGACGTTCTCAGCAAGAAAGGAAAAGCAGGCGGCGGTTACTGCACTCAATTTTCAGATTACAAAGTACCCTTTATATTTGCCAATTTCAACGGCACTGATGATGATGTTGAAGTGATGACACATGAAGCAGGTCATGCCTTTGCATTCTACACGGCAAGAAATATCATTCCCTCCGAAAATCAAGCCCCCACTCTTGAAGCGTGTGAAATCCACTCCATGACAATGGAATTTTTCGGCTGGAAAGCAAGTGATGACTTCTTTGGAGATGACGCAAAAAAATTCCGTTACAGTCACCTTTTTAAAGCGATTACATTCATTCCCTACGGCACTATGGTTGACCATTTCCAGCATATCATATATGAAAATCCCTTTATGACGCCTCAGCAACGACACAATGTCTGGAAAGAACTGACAGGCACTTATATGCCCTGGATAAAGCTTGACGGCTCTCCTTTCTACGGTGAGGGCAAGGGCTGGCAAAGACAACTTCATATATATGAAAATCCCTTTTACTATATAGACTACTGCCTTGCACAGACCGTCGCATTGGAATTCTGGGTTATCATGCAGGACAGCTATAAAGACGCTTGGAAACACTATATGAAACTCGTTAAAAAAGCCGGTACTCAGACCTTTACAGAACTCGTTGAAACTGCCGGTCTGAAATCTCCCTTTGACGAAAATGCCCTTAAAGAAGTCGCTAAAAAAGCTGAAAAATGGCTGAATAACAATTAGCAATTAGCAGTTAGCAATGAGCAATTAAAAAAGGTATCTGCTTTTTCGGCAGATACCTCTTTATTTTATTCTGCTGTAACTTCCACTTCGGGTGTTTCCGTCATTTCTTCAAATTCCTGTTTTTTCTTCTCGTAATACTCATTGTCGGTAAATGACCTGTATGCAAATATGAATGACGGCACTAATAACAATTAGCAATTAGCAATTAGCAATGTGCAATTATGCACAAAAAAGGTATCTGCTTTTTCGGCAGATACCTCTTTATTTTATTCTGCTGTAACTTCCACTTCGGGCGTTTCCGTCATTTCTTCAAACTCCTGTTTTTTCTTCTCGTAATACTCATTGTCGGTAAATGACCTGTATGCAAATAT
>CADAGC010000087.1 GCA_902787365.1 uncultured Ruminococcus sp.
CGTGGTCTCAGCTACGCTGAGACCGACAAATTTTTCGTCAGATTGCCTATATCCGCCGCAGTTTTACTGGCGTAAGACAAGGTGGATTTGGGCGATATGGCGGAAAATTTTCAAGCATATGGCATACAAAGGCGTAAGCCGTTGGTTGTGCGGTGTTGCCTTAAGAGATTTGTCACGGGCTTTATTATATGATTCATCACTCTGACCAAACCCAGAAACACCGTTATCGAACTTCAAGAAATTAATGCCAAAGGTGGTCAGCGAATTTGAAAATGCATTCTTTTCAGCATTTGTTCTGTTGCTGTTTCTTACTTCGGCAGACAATTCGTTCATATTCTCATTAACAAGCGTTCCGAATTTGAGATAATCATCATATTATTCCTTGTCATCTTTGCTTATCTCGGCTGTGTTCTTTATAAATACATCATAACTCCACGGCATAATAATCACCTCCAAAAATGTGTTGTTTGAGCGCAGCTGATTGGCGCTTCCTTAAGTAATACCCGAATAACAATAATAAAGAGTGCAGAAATGGTGGTTTTTGTAACTTTGCACAAAACGCCATACAGACGTAACTGCAAATGCACAAAACTGCACATCATTGCAAATCTCGTCGGGGTGTTGACTTTTTTCCGTGTTATATGTTATAATAGTAGGAGTTAATTTATATAGGAAGGAAAGATAAGTATGAAAATGTCTGCAAGCAAGGCTATGGTCGAGTGCCTTAAGGCGGAGGGTATAAATACCGTCTACGGATACCCAGGGGCAGCAATATGCCCGTTCTTCGATGCGCTGCTTGATGAAGAAAAGACTATAAATAATATACTCGTGCGCCACGAGGTCAACGGCGGCCACGCAGCCAGCGGCTTTGCAAGAATGAAAGGCACCCCGCAGGTGTGCATAGCCACATCGGGCCCCGGTGCTGTCAATCTCATAACCGCAATTGCCACAGCTCATGCAGACTCTGTTCCGATAATAGCTATAACAGGCCAGGTCGCTACCGAGCAGATAGGCTCTGACGCTTTTCAGGAGGCTGACATCACAGGCGCAGCCGAGCCTTTCGTAAAGCACAGCTACTTAGTCAAGGACGCAAACGAGATACCCCACATCTTTAAAGAAGCTTTCTATATCGCAGGCAGCGGCAGACCCGGGCCTGTGCTCATAGATGTGCCCGTTGACGTTCAGCGTGCGATGATAGATTTTGAATACCCCAAGGATATAAAGATACGTTCATACAAGCCCACGATAAAGGGCAACGGCTTCCAGGTAAAGAGGGTCGCAAAAGCTCTCAAAGAAGCTAAAAGGCCGCTTATCTGCATAGGCGGCGGCGTGTTCGCATCAGGGGCTGTCGAAGAAGTAAGAAAGCTTTCCGAAGTCTGCGACATACCCGTTATCACAACTATGATGGGCATATCCTGCTTCAATGACGATGACGAGCGCTTCTTCGGTATGATAGGCACTCACGGCGTCAAGAGCGCAAACAATGCCGCAAATGACTGCGACACTCTGCTCCTCGTAGGTGCAAGAGTCGGCGACAGGGCGGTGAACAACCCCCTTAAGCTTGAAGAAAGCACAACTATCATTCATATTGATATAGACCCCGCCGAGATAGGTAAGAACATCGGCACGGACATTCCCCTCGTAGGCAACGCCAAGGACGTATTAAACCAGCTTCTTAAGGTCATTGAGCCTATGGAACACAAGGAATGGATAGAGCATCTTAATACATACAAGTCCAAAAGAAAGTACTTAAAGCCCAAGAAGGGCACAGTAAACCCCAGACAGTTTATCGAGAAGCTTTCAGAGGCTATGCCCGCAAACACCACAGTAGTTGCCGACGTCGGCCAGAACCAGATATGGGCAGCCACAAGCTACAAGCTCAAAGAGGGCGGCCGCTTCCTCACATCGGGCGGTATGGGCACAATGGGCTACTCGCTCCCATGCGCTATGGGCGCTAAAATGGCCTGCCCCGACAGAACAAGTTTGCAGATATGCGGCGACGGCTCGTTCCAGATGCAGTTTATGGAAATGGCGACCTGCGTGCAGTACGGCATAAATGTCAAGATAGTAGTTATGACCAACAACCGCCTCGGCATGGTGCGTGAGCTTCAGGACAAGGGCTTTGACGGGCGCAAGGTTTCTGTTTTCCTTGACGGCTCGCCCGACTTTGTGAAGCTTGCAAGTGCCTACGGCATACCCGCTATGAGAGTTCACGACACAAAGAGCATGAACAAGGCGATAGAGGCTCTTGCAGGTGAGGACAAGCTTATGCTCGTTGAGGTCTGCGTTGATGAGGACGCACCGACGCTTTGACAGTAAATAGTTAACCGATAACGTTAACGTAATCCCTGTTGAATGTTCACAGAAAATTAATACTGTAGTGTTATAATACTTTAGTAGAGTAAAGGAGTAGAATAATATGAAGCATACTATTTCGGTACTGGTAGAAAACCACAGCGGTGTTCTTTCGAGAATATCGGGGCTTTTTTCAAGAAGAGGCTTCAATATCGAGAGCCTTGCGGTAGGCCCGACTGAAAACCCCGAGGTAAGCCGCATAACCATAATCGCAGACGGCGACGACCACACAGTTGAGCAGATAGAAAAGCAGCTCAACAAGCTTATCGAGGTCATCAAGGTAAAATCTTTCCGTCCGCAGGACTGCATGGCAAGAGAGCTTATGCTCCTTAAGGTCAATGCAACTGCCGAGAAGAGGCAGGAGATAATGACTATCTGCGAGATAACAGAGTCAAAGGTAATAGATCTCACAGTCAACACAATGACCCTCGAGATATGCGATAAGTACGACCACTTAGTTAAGTTCGTAGCACTCTTAGAGCCCTACGGCATAGTTGAGATGGTAAGAACAGGCACTATCGCTATTCAGAGAGGCAACGAGACTATTCAGAAGTAACAAAGGTACATTGTTCTTTGCGCTTTATGCGCATTGTTACAAATATATTATTTATTTGGAGGAATTCAAAATGTCAGAGGCAAAAATCTTTTATCAGCAGGACTGCGATATTAACGTATTAAAGGGCAAGCAGGTAGCTATTATCGGTTACGGCTCGCAGGGTCATGCTCACGCACTCAATCTTAAGGAGAGCGGTATTGATGTAGTAGTAGGTCTTTACGAGGGCTCAAAGTCCAAGGCTAAGGCTGAGAAGCAGGGTCTTAAGGTAGTTTCTGTAGCAGAGGCAGTTAAGACTTCCGATGTTATCATGATCCTTATCCCCGATGAGAAGCAGGCTGCAATGTATAAGTCTGATATCGAGCCCAACCTCACAGAGGGCAAGACACTTGCATTCGCACACGGTTTCAACATTCACTTCGGCTGCATCGTTCCCCCTGCAAATGTAAATGTTATCATGATCGCTCCTAAGGCTCCCGGCCACACAGTAAGATCTGAGTATCAGGCTGGCAAGGGTACTCCCTGCCTTATCGCTGTTTATCAGGACGCTACAGGCAACGCTCAGGATATCGGCCTTGCATATGCAGCAGGTATCGGCGGCGCAAGAGCAGGCGTTCTTGAAACTACATTCAGAACCGAGACCGAGACTGACCTCTTCGGTGAGCAGGCAGTTCTCTGCGGCGGCGTTTGCGCTCTTATGCAGTGCGGCTTTGAGACACTCGTTGAGGCTGGCTATGACCCCAGAAACGCTTACTTCGAGTGCATCCACGAGATGAAGCTCATCGTTGACCTTATCTATCAGTCAGGTTTCGAGGGCATGAGATACTCTATCTCCAACACAGCTGAGTACGGCGACTATGTAACAGGTCCGAAGATCATCACAGAGGATACAAAGAAGGCTATGAAGAAGGTTCTCTCTGATATTCAGGACGGCAGCTTCGCTAAGGAATTCCTCCTTGACATGAGCTCTGCTGGTTCACAGGTACACTTCAAGGCTATGAGAAAGCTCCATGCTGAGCATCCTTCCGAGAAGGTCGGCAAGGAGATCAGAAAGCTCTACAGCTGGAACAACGAAGAGGATAAGCTCGTTAACAACTAATTTTCTTCAGGATAGTTTTAAAGCCCCCGAGATTCGGGGGCTTTTGTTATAGCATATCATACGCACATAAAACACTCCCCCGCAGCATTAACTGCGGGGGAACTTGTGTTATCACTTAAGTATCTTCTTTAATCTCTCCATAGCCTCAACAGTCCTATCCTTATCACCGAAGGAAGTCAGTCTGAACCAGCCCTCGCCGTTCTTGCCGAAGCCTGCGCCGGGGGTGCCAACTACGTTTGCCTTTTCAAGCAGAAGGTCGAAGAACTCCCACGAGCCCATGCCGTTCGGGCATTTGAGCCAGATGTATGGGCTGTTCTTGCCGCCTGTGTACTTGATGCCAAGCTCGTCAAGAGCAGATGCGATGGTCTTTGCATTCTGCTGATAGTACTCGATGTTTACCTTAATCTGCGCCTGACCCTCGGGAGTGAAGATAGCCGCAGCAGCGCACTGAACGGGATAGGAAACACCGTTGAACTTGCTGCCCTCACGCCTGTTCCAAAGCTGCTTTAAGGAAACCTCGCTGCCGTCGGAAGCCTTTGCCTTAAGCTCCTCGGGAACTACTGTGTAGCCGCAGCGCATACCTGTAAAGCCTGCTGTCTTTGAGAGCGAGCACATTTCAATAGCACAGGTCTTTGCGCCCTCGATAGCATAGATGCTCCTCGGAACGTTATCCTCTGTGATGAATGCCTCATAAGCGGCATCGTAGATGATTACCGAGCCGTTCTTGTTTGCGTAGTCAACCCAAGCTTTGAGCTGCTCTCTGTTGTAAGCTGCACCTGTGGGGTTGTTGGGCGAGCAGAGGTAGATTATGTCAGCCTGTACGCTGTCGTCAGGTAATGCACAGAAGCCGTTCTCCTCTGTAGAATCAGCGAATATTACCTTTCTGCCGCTCATTCTGTTTGAGTCAACATATACAGGATATGCGGGGTCTGTGATGAGAATTGTGTTGTCATCACCGAATATGTCAACAATGTTGCCGCAGTCAGACTTTGCGCCGTCGTTTATCCTGATGTCATCAGCAGGAACGTCTACGCCGAAGCTCTTGTAGTAGCCCGATACAGCCTCACGCAGGAAGTCATAGCCTGCGCCGCTGTCCTCATAGCCCTTGAAAGTCTCCTTGACGCCCATTTCATCTGCGCCCTTCTTCATAGCATCAACAGCCGCCTTGCATATAGGCAGAGTAACGTCACCGATGCCCATTCTTATAATGTCAGCCTCGGGGTGTGCCTCCTTGTAAGCGTTGACCTTCTTTGCGATGTTGATGAAGAGATAATTCTTCTCCAGCTTCAAATAGTTTTCGTTAACCTTTACCATCATATACACTTCTTTCTATGTTGTATTTGTTTTATACTGTTATTTCGCCGCCGAATACAGTCACAGCGTTACCTGTCATATAAACCGCATCGTCTGTAACCTTGATAACAAGGTCACCGCCACGAAGCTTAACGGTTATGTCGGTGTCCTTCGGGCAGAAGCCGTTGAGCACAGCCGCAACGGTCGCCGCACAAGCGCCTGTTCCGCAAGCCCATGTCTCGCCCGAGCCACGCTCCCAAACACGCATCTTAAGGGTAGTCTCGTCTATCACCTTGATAAACTCTGTGTTCACTCTGTCAGGGAATACGGGGTTGAACTCGAACTTCGGCCCGAGCTTTTCAATCTCAATTCCGTCTATGTTGTTCATAAACGTTACGCAGTGCGGGTTGCCCATTGATACGCATGTAACATTGTAGCTCTCGCCGTCAATGTCAAGCGGCCTGTCAACCACAAGCCCCTTGTCGTCCTCGGGGAGTGTTGTGGGTATGAGCGAGGGCTTAAGTATCGGTGCGCCCATGTTAACTGTAGCGCCGTTTACCTGCCCGTAGTGGCGCTTAAGACTTATGCTCATTATGCCGCTGAGAGTTTCTATCTTCATCTCATCACGGTCAACAATGCCGTTGTCACGCATGAACTTTGCCACGCATCTGATGCCGTTGCCGCACATCTTGCCCTCTGAGCCGTCAAGGTTGAAAATACGCATCTTGCCGTCTGCAACATCTGAGGGGCAGATGAGTATGATACCGTCGCCGCCTATACCGAAGTGTCTGTCTGAAAGCTCCAGCGCAAGACCCTCGGGATTGTCGATAGTCTGGTCAAAGCAATTGATGTATACATAATCGTTGCCGCAGCCGTGCATCTTGGTGAACTTTATCTTATGCTTCTCGGTGCGCATATGGTTGATATCAACTATTTCGGTAGTAGACTCTGTGAACTTTGAGCGTATAGAATCAGCTATAGCATTCGCCGTGTCTATAGATGTAAGGCAGGGAATGTTCCACTCAACTGTCTTTCTTCTTATCTTAACGCTGTCACGGGTAGGAATTCTGCCCTTAGATGAGGTGGATATAACGTAGCCCACCTTGCCGCTCTCGATAAGAGTAAGTGTGTTGTGGTCGCTCTCGTGTATCTTCGGAACAGCCTCTGCGGGTATGCCGTGCTCTTCAAGAACAGCAGCCGTGCCCTTTGTAGCATATATCTTAAAGCCCAGGTCATAGAATTTCTTCGCCGTCTGCGGTATCTCCTTCTTGTCGGAGTCACGAACGGTTATGAACACGCCGCCCTTCTTGCCGAGCTTGTAGCCTGCGGCGATAAGGCCTTTGTAGAGCGACTCTTCAAGCGAGCTTGATACTGCAAGCACCTCGCCCGTTGACTTCATCTCAGGGCCTAACTGGTTGTCAACATCGATAAGTTTCTCGAATGAGAACACAGGCACCTTAACTGCCACATAGGGCGAGTTTCTGTAAAGCCCTGTGCCAAAGCCCATGTCAGCAAGCTTTTCACCAAGCATACACCGTGTTGCAAGGTCAACCATAGGCACGCCCGTTACCTTTGAGATGTAGGGTATAGTTCTTGACGAACGGGGGTTTACTTCGATTATATAAAGCTCATCATGGTATGCGATGTACTGAATGTTTACAAGACCCTTTGTGTTGAGGGCAACTGCAAGCTTTCTTGAGCAGTCAACTATTCGCCTCATAAGGCTGTCAGAAACGTTCCATGCAGGGTATACAGCGATAGAGTCGCCAGAGTGAATACCCGTTCTCTCGATATGCTCCATGATACCGGGGATAAGAATCTCCTCGCCGTCGCAGATAGCATCTATCTCCAGCTCTGTGCCCATAAGATACTTGTCTATCAGCACAGGGTTCTCAATGCCCTGCGAAAGGATTATCTGCATATATTCCTTGATATCATCATCAGTAAAGGCGATTATCATATTCTGACCGCCCAGCACGTAAGAGGGGCGCATCAGCACGGGGTAGCCTATCTCGTTTGCCGCTGCAAGAGCTTCCTCGCAGGTCATTACAGTATCACCCTTGGGGCGCTTTATCTGAAGCTTTTCAAGCAGCTCGTCAAAACGCTCTCTGTCCTCGGCAGCGTCAATGCTGTCAGGGGGCGTGCCTAAGATGTTGACGCCCTTCTGTGAGAGGAACTTTGTAAGCTTGATAGCTGTCTGTCCGCCGAATGCAACAACAACGCCGTAGGGCTTTTCAACCTTGATGATGTTGTAAACATCTTCGTTGGTCAACGGCTCAAAATAAAGTCTGTCAGCCGTATCAAAGTCTGTAGAAACTGTTTCGGGGTTGTTGTTTACGATAACAACGTCAAAGCCCTTTTCCTTAAGAGCCCATACACAATGAACGGAAGCATAGTCAAACTCAATGCCCTGCCCTATTCTTATAGGACCCGAGCCAAAAACTATAACAGTCTTGTTTGTGCTGCCCTTGTTTGCGATAAACTCAGCCGCTTCATCATCATTGTCATAGGTGGAGTAGAAATAAGGCGTCTGTGCCGAGAATTCTGCCGCACAGGTGTCAACCATTTTATAAACGGCAGACAGGGGCTTTTCTACCATACAGCCCGAAAGGCGCTCGATAACGCTGTCGGGGTAGCCTATCTTCTTTGCCTCGGTGTAGAGGTCATATGTGAGTATGCCCTTTGAAAGCTCACGCTCAACACCTATAAGCTTTGTGAGCTTGTAAAGGAACCACTCATCTATCTTTGTTATCTCGTGAATCTCATCAACCGTTACGCCACGCCTTAATGCTTCGTAAACCACGAACAGACGCTCGTCGTTGCAGTCGTGTAGCTTCTGACGTATCTCGTCATCTGTACACTCCTCAAACTTGGGGCTGATAAGGCAGTCATGGCCTATCTCCGCACCACGAACAGCCTTCATTATAGCCTGCTCAAAGGTAGTGCCTATAGCCATTACCTCACCTGTAGCCTTCATCTGTGTGCCCAGCTCACGCTTAGCGTAAACGAACTTATCAAACGGCCACTTGGGCAGCTTAACTACAACGTAGTCGAGCGCAGGCTCAAAGCAAGCGTAGGTCTTGCCTGTTACAGCGTTCTTTATCTCGTCAAGAGTATAGCCTATAGCTATCTTTGCAGCGACCTTAGCTATCGGGTAGCCTGTAGCCTTTGAAGCAAGTGCCGAAGAACGTGAAACTCTGGGGTTAACTTCGATCACAGCATAATCAAAGGTCTCAGGGTCAAGTGCGAACTGGCAGTTGCAGCCGCCCTCTACCTTAAGGGTGTCGATTATCTTAAGTGCTGCCGAGCGGAGCATCTGGTATTCCTTATCAGCAAGTGTAACGCAGGGTGCAATAACGATAGAGTCACCTGTATGCACGCCGACAGGGTCAAAGTTCTCCATAGAGCAGACTGTGATAACGTTGCCCTTAGAGTCACGCATTACCTCAAACTCTATCTCCTTCCAGCCTGCTATGCACTTTTCAACCAGCACCTGTGTTATAGGCGAGAGGTAGAGGCCGTTTCTGGTTATCTCACGAAGCTCTTCCTCGTTGTTGACGATACCGCCGCCTGTGCCGCCGAGAGTAAATGCAGGGCGTATTATCAGCGGGTAGCCGATAGTGTTGGCAAACTCAACAGCCGACTCAACATCATTAACAACAAGCGAGGGTATGCAGGGCTGACCGATAGACTCCATAGTATCTTTAAACATCTGCCTGTCCTCGGCCTTGTCGATAGTCTCAGGCCTTGCACCTAAGAGCTTTACGCCGTACTTGTCAAGAAAGCCCTCTTTTGCAAGCTGCATAGAAAGGGTAAGACCCGTCTGACCGCCAAGAGTCGAGAGCAGCGAATCGGGACGCTCTTTCTTGATGACACGCTTTACCGTTTCAAGGGTAAGCGGCTCGATGTATATTTTATCAGCCATATGGTTGTCTGTCATTATAGTA